>JAPPBZ010000328.1:0-909 GCA_026702635.1 Bacteroidota bacterium | reverse complement strand
TGCTTTACAGTACAGTTTCCCGCCTATACGATTTTTTGTGCTTCGGGCGCACAGACCCACAGCACTCGCCTTGTGAATATTGTCCAGCCAGCAGGTCACCGTAGACAGGAAACTCTGTTCGCAAAGATAGTAACGCTTCAAGTATTTTTTCCGTCTATTATGTTCTTTACCTATTACATAATAGACAATGTTTGTTACATTACTATTAACAAATAGTAGATTGCGTCTTTGGGGGGGAATTTTGCAAGAGCCGCTCATATTAATCCGTTTAGAACTTGGTTTATATGTATCACCTCCTATACCGCCCCTTCTTCCTTTATCCCTATCGAAAATGTCAAGAGCTTTTCCCCGACACGTGATTCCAGAAATCACGGGTCGGAGTGTGCCCCGTGCCTACTTAAAACGGGGATAGTTCCAGATTAATATCAGTCTCCATATAAATCTTCGTAAACTGGTGAATCTCAATAATCAGGTAGAAACACGTGGGCATGTCTCCCGATACCTGATGCAGCAAAAATCGGTCCACCGGGAATCAAAACCGAGAAATCATTTGTCTCGCGACAAATAAAATCGAATCCAGGACCGGCCTATATACTCTACTGACTCGGTGAGATGATGAATTCAGCCTCACTGACCTCACTTTCCCTGTATCCATATCGGATTGCTTTTGCGCGGAGCACGACGCTCTCGTCCAACCGGAAAGGAGAAGAGAACAATAGCCAGTTTCCCTCATTGCCCGAATCGTCAAGAACGGTGTAGGTAATCGAAGCACCTTGCGTTCCACTGTACATCGTCACGTCAACAGGATTGTCGAAGACGCCGCCGCTCCGAGTATAATCCAATTCGCCAGACCTGCTGATTGCGGTACGCGCGGTTGCCTGGGGTAAGATGACGGGGGCACTCGTGACG
>JAPPBZ010000231.1 GCA_026702635.1 Bacteroidota bacterium | reverse complement strand
ACCGGCGCTCTCCGAAACCGGACAGGTCATAGAACCCTTTCAACCCGCCGTCCCTGCGGCCGAGTCCTTTGCCTATCGCCGGTTTGATGATGTATCCCCAATTGCGTTCAGCGCCTATCTGCAGGATAAGATTGAGTATGAGAGCTTTATCGTGAATGCGGGGCTGCGTATGGATTATTTTGATGCGCGGGCTGAGGTGCCGGCAGATCCCCAGGATCCAAATATTTTCAATCCATTCAAAAAGATTAACCTGTATCGGGACACGAATGGGGACGGGGTGATTACTGAGGATGAGGAAGGTGATGGAAATCGAATCACGCACGAGGAGCGGCAGGCATACTGGTGGACATCATCAACGCCGAAGCTTCAGTTTTCTCCACGACTAGGGGTTGCCTATCCGGTCACAGAAGAAGGGGTCATTCACTTTTCATGGGGGCATTTCCTGCAGATCCCAACGCTGAACCGGCTCTTCGAAAACTTTGGGTACAAGATCCCCCGCCAAACCGGCAGGTATGGGCCATTTGGAAATCCCGATCTGGATGCACAGCGTACGGTGATGTATGAGGTCGGGTTGAAACAGGCCATCGGAACCGTGGTCATCAAGGCAACGGCCTATAATCGTGATGTACGGAGCTGGGTATCCACTTCTCGGCTGATCGAAACAGAGCTGCCGGGCGTAACCTATGTGGTCTATGCGAACCGTGACTACGCGAATACACGAGGGTTTACCCTCGCACTCTCACGTGCCTTCGAAAACAATTACGGCTTCGATGTAAACTATACCTATCAGGTAGTTGAGGGATCGAATTCGGATCCAACCGAAGAATTTTTTGCCGCGGGCAACCAAGAGGAGCCACGACTGGCCTTGTTACCGCTGGGTTGGGATCAGCGGCACAAAGTTGCCGGATCCATCTTTGTAGGTGGACAAAACTGGGGAGCATCTGCTCTGATGGTTTGGGGATCGGGATTCCCATATACCCCCAGTTTTGAAGAGGCGGCGCTGGCTGGACCGGATGTACAGCCGGAATTTCCAACCCATGCACGGCGCCAGCCCAGTACCTATCAGATCGATCTTGATCTTTATCGTGAATTCACGATCGGGCCGGTTCGCCCTCGCGTATTCTTACATGTATTCAATCTTCTAGATCGCCGCAATGCGCTTTCGGTCTACGGGGATACCGGCCTACCCGGTGTGACGTTTTCTGCACCGATCCAGTCGGCGGACTATGGATACTTTACACGTCCCAACCACTACTCGGAACCTCGGCGTATTCACGCTGGCATAAAGGTGCAGTTTTGATGATGCGTGGATTTTTGTTAGTGGGTTTGATCGCGTTAGGAGGGATCCAGGTACAGGCCCAAGGAGTCATCGATCGAAATCATGTGCCTAGCAATGAACGCGTAGACCCACTTGAGCGGCGCCGGGATGACATTGATGGAAATAATATCCGGGCGACCATTACAAACTGGACACAGACCGCGCAAAGCGGGACACCGGGAGATTTCTGGTACGAATGGCCCAAGAATACCAATCGTCGATATGTGGCGTTGACCCAGTTCTGGGTGGGGGCGGAAACCACCGCGAATGACGGCCCGGATGCGGGAGAAACGGTATGGATTTTAGATGTATCCGACTTTCGTGGCAACAATACGGGCGGGTCTGCTTCCTGGACGTTTGAGCCCGTCGGCGGATACGTGAATCCTGCAGGCAGTGAGTACGGGATTGCCCAGAGCGATGAACCCAGCAGTTGGCCTCCATTCTGGCCGGATAAGCTGGAGGATCCTGGAGACCCAGGGTGGAGCGGTTCCTGGAATGGGTTTTTTGGACGAGATATTTACAACGCGGATCAAGAATTCTTTTTTAAAGCCGGGGATGATCAGTATGATCGTTACCGAGGCACCTACTCCCCCGATGCGACGGATCCGAGTCGTTACGGGCTTGGTCTTGTCATTGAAACCCGGATTATGGCATGGACCCAGATTCTCGTGGATGATATCATCTTTATGATCTACGGTGTAAAGAATGATGGCACAGAGGATCTGGATAAGGTGGGGATGGCTATCTGGTTGGCAGATTGCGTTGCAGGAGACTGCGGGGACGATATCATCTTCTTTGATCTGTTGGAAGACGTGGCCTTCATGACCGATGAAGACGGAATCGGAGATCAGAATTTTGGCGCCGATCCAGCAGGTACGGTTGGAATTGCATTACTCGAAACCCCGGGCAATGCGACCGATCGCATTGATAACGATGGGGATGGCTCTGTTTCTGATGAATGTCCAGCCAACAATGGGGAATGCAACAGCCCAGTCGTTCCTGAGGCATTTTTAGTGGGGGAACTGCCGTCGAACGGGATTGATGACAATGGGAATGGTCTGATTGATGAGAGCTCGGTGCATGTGCCCTTTGGGACCCAGCGGGGGGTCGGATATGCAGACTACATTGACAACGATAATGATGGGGAACAGGGGGCGCCGCTGGTGACGCAGGAGATGGTCTTGGCTGCTTCGTCAGATCAATGGCTCCGTTGGCCCCCAAACCCTCGAAATGACCCGATGCAACAAGTGGGAGGTCGTCCCGTGGTTCATCTTATCAATGTGACCCAGGAAACCGTTGGGTTGCCGTTTCGAGACAACATTGATAATGATGACTCTCACGTTCAGCCGTCTTCGGCCTATCCTTACCTCAGTGAGCCTGGATCTCCGCTAGTGACGCAGGAAATGATCAATGCGGCGGCATCCGATCCATACGGGCGCTACCTGATCCAGGAGGCAGGGATCCTGCTCTATGACCTTGGTCCAGAAGACCTTGGAAAAGCCTACGCGGATGGCCTGGACAATGATGAAGATGGCGCCATAGATGAAGGAATTGATGAAGGGACGGACGAAATGATTGATGAGAGCCGAGCCGATGGGATTGATAATGATCAGGACTGGATTCTGCTTCAGAACGATACGGGGCTTGACGGAATTGAATTCAGCGGAGACTTTGGAGATGGAGATGGTCAGCCTACTTCAGGGGCAGGAACCAATTTCCCTGGAGAGAAAAATATTGATGTGACGGATGTGAGCGAGTCTGATCAGATCGGAATCACGAATGTGCGCCTATTTGGTGCCAATACTCTAGCGATCGGGAGCGCAAGTGACCGGTTCATGTTCTTCACGTATCTGCTTCCAGGTGAATTCGACACGGAGCAGCCTGATCCGGGAGATAATGACCTGACGGTATCCAGTGGGCTGTTTCCATTGAAGGCGGGACAGACCGAGCGAATCTCGATTTCGGTGCAGCTTGGAATTGGCCAGGAGGAAGTGCTTGCAGCGCGCGACAATGCCCTGGATGCATATCAGGAAGACTACCAGTTTGCACAGGCCCCCATTACGCCCGAGGTGTGGGCGGTGGAAGGGGATGGCCGTGTGACCCTGTACTGGGATTCGAAATCCGAGGAATCGGATGACGATTTTCTACGCTCACTCGGACTACCTTCGAAGGACTTTGAAGGCTATCGGGTGTATCGAGCAACGGATCCCGCCTTTTTGGATGCCCTTCAGATTACAGACGGTCGCGGCAATCTGACATTTCGCAAGCCCATGGCTCAGTTTGATCTGATTGATGGCATCGGGGGCTTTCATCCAGTTTCAATCAACGGGGTCAGCTTCTATATGGGAGATGACCGAGTAAGTCCCGGTGAGGGAAGTAACGGTTTGGCGCATGCCTTCGTGGATTCAACGGTCACCAATGGAGTCACCTATTACTATGCCGTGACCGCCTATGACTATGGAGCAGCTTCCGCAAATATCTCTCCAACGGAGACTCCCGTTAGAATTCGGCGCCTTGCGGACGGGACGATTGAGACCGGGCGCAATGTCGTTGTGGCAACACCGTCGGCGCCTGTAGCCGGATACCAAGAGGCAGCTCTGGAAAACACCAACGGCTACTTGCCGCGTGTCCGGGGATCTACTTCCAGCCGGATCGGCTATACGATTGTTGATCCCCGTGTAATCCGAGAAGGTGCTCGATATCAGATTTCGTTCACGGATACGTTGATGTCCGGGGGGCGGTTTGCGCAGGATACAATCACAACCAGCACCTTTACGCTGACGGATCTTGATGAGAATCGGATTTTGATCCGCGATTCGGATGCATGGAGGGTGGATTCAGAATTTCCGGCACTAGATAACTACGGGGCCCCCATTGGTTTCAGTCTCCAGTTTTTTGGCGAATCGCTGGTGCGGATCAACTCCTCGACCAGTGGTTGGGATAATGACGCAGTTTACCCGATCGTCCTGGATCCATATATCTCTCCGGGATTCACCAGTGGTCAGCGCAATCCTGCAGATTATCAGGTTGAAGTGGTCGGTCCCGGTGAGGGGCGGTCAACAGCACTGGATGTATCGTTCTTTCGCACGCTTCCAGAACGACCTACAAATGTACGTGTGTTTCGGTTGGATCCTGATGGGGCTGGTGGGACCCAGAAAGTAGAAGTGGACTATGCATTCTGGGATTTGACAGGAGATGACTTTGTTAGTGCGACCGCGACCACACCGGCAACCTTCAGTGCGGATCGTGAGATGCGAGAGTCTGACCTGATTCTAATTCATGAGTCGCTTGTCGGGAATCGAGGTGCGCCCCAGTTTACCTGGCGCATAGGGATGAATTTTACCGTAGAGGGTGGGGCAAATCCTTCCGAAGGGGATGTGGCTACAATCATGACACGAAAGCCATTTTTGGCGCCGGATGTGTTTGAGTTCACGACCTCTGCCCCATCTGCATCTGCGAATAATCCCGACTCGCTTCTGTCCCGTATTCGGGTTGTTCCCAATCCGTATGTGGCGACGAACCGGTTTGAACAACTGAATGCATTTTCAACTGGACGAGGAGAGCGTGCAATCCAATTCATCAATCTTCCTCCTGAATGTACGCTTCGCATCTTCAACGTGAGCGGGCGACTGATTCGGACATTACATTTGAATGAAGGGGTTAATGATCCGGCGAGTGCATTAATGAATGGAACCATTCGTTGGGACCTACAAAGCTCAGATGCCTTAACCGTGTCTTACGGGGTCTATCTGTACCATGTGGAAGCTCCTACGTTGGGTGAGACAACGGGTACGTTTGCCATCATCAAATAATGGAGAAGTCCGTCTACTTATGGGTGATTCTCTTGTGGATGTGTTCCATTGAAACGGTCGCGTACGCCCAGTTTGCAAATGAGACTAGGGAGGTGACCAGAAAGGGGACGACTGCAGCTGAATTTCTGAGTATCCCAGTTGGTGCCAGAGCAACCGGGATGGGTGGAGCGGTCACTGCACTGACTGCCGATGTTACAGCGATGTACTGGAATCCGGCAGGATTGGGGCTCTTAACACGTTCATCGGTCGCTGCCGAGCATGCCACTTGGCTAGCGGAAATCAACTTCAATTATGCCGCCGCTGCCTTCCCAACCAGGTACGGTACACTCGGGGCCGCCGTTACGGCAATGGGGACCCCGGATATGAGAGTAACGACTGTAGAGGATCAGGAAGGGACGGGAGAGACGTTCGATGCCTCCTCGTATGCCTTCACCCTTTCCTGGGGGAAGAGCCTTACGGAGCGGTTTGCATTCGGGGCCTCCGCGAAGATCATTACAGAACAGATTTGGCACTCACAGGCTCGCGGGTTGGCATTGGATCTCGGGACGGTGTTTGTGACTCCGTTCAGGGGAATCCGATTGGGGGCTTCGATTTCCAACTTTGGCACCAAGATGGAGATGGCGGGAGATGATCTACTGGTCGTTGCAGATATTGACCCGGTGAACCGAGGCAATAATGAAAGTAATCGGGCCTATCTCAAAGTGGACTCCTATAACCTGCCCCTGATTATGCGGATTGGCTTGGCGGGGGAGTTGGTTGAGACCGAGCAGGTCCGGGTTACGATTGCGGTAGATGTACTGAGCCCGAATAACAGCAATCAGTTTGCAAACCTGGGGGCAGAGGTTGGTCTTCTGGGAGACTTGGTTACGGTCCGGGCAGGGTACAGTGAACTGTTTCTGGAGGACAGCATCCGGTCGCTTTCGCTGGGTGCCGGCCTCAGGTACGATTTCAGTGCTGTAGGTATTGTAATGGACTATGCCTACGAAAGACAACGCTACTTCAATGACGTCAATCGTATCTCTATGGCATTATTGTTTTAAGAACAATTTGCAGTATATTTACGCGGGTTCTCAGAACCTTAACGAACGCACACTTAACAAACCTTGGGCATATCCCCATGATAAAAAAGATACTTTTTCCAGCATGCCTGCTGATTTGCGGCATGTTTTTTATAGCTGAAGCACAGGCTCAGCGCACCGTCACCATGCGGCTGAATATGGCTTCCGTCCCGGATACGACAAACGGGATGGGACTAATTGAAGTCCGAGGCGCAGGCACGAATGGTGGTACAGCACCGGACACGTTGGTAGATGGTAACATTATTGATTGGAGTGCTGCAAGCACGCTTGAACTCGTGAATGAAAAAGGCGCCGATGGCCAAGACAGTGACTACTGGAACATCACGTTTCAGATTGCGGACGACGATACCCTCCAACACAAGTTTTACTCGCAGCAATTAGAAGATGCGGGTCTGAATGGGTGGGAAGCGGATCCAAATCCGCGCATTTTCGCTGGAGAAGGTGATGTGGATTTGGGATTGCACTTCTTTCAAGGACAGGCGAATTGGCACGGAGCGTCGGGGCGCCGTGGTACTGAAGAGGAGGGTCTAGGCTATAACTGGACGCCCTGGGAGGCCAAAACGGACTCGGTGGCTGTCTGGTATCGGGTCGCGATGTTTGGCTCGGAAGCAACAGGCGACGGATATGATCCCACGATGAATGCTCCCGACCAGATCATCGGAGTTCGGGGCGCACCCGTTGCAAATGAGGACGGAAGTATGGTTGGCCCTCTTGATTGGGGGGACACCAAAGTGGTTCTCAATCGTGAGTCTATGGAGGACAATGCAGCTGGATACAATATTTATTCTGGAGTAGCATATTATCCTGCTTCATTG
>JAPPBZ010000218.1 GCA_026702635.1 Bacteroidota bacterium | reverse complement strand
CAGGTTTGGACAGCCCGCAGGCACTCGTCGCGGCTGATCCGCAGCTTGGACACCGCATCACCGGGGGCTAGAATCTGGCAGGTATCATCAATCCATTGCTCAACCATCCCCTCTAAAACGACAATCAATTCTTCCCGACCAGGATGCCGGTGAAAGTCGTGACCCTTACTAGGGTGGATCTTTGCCCTTGCAGCAAAGAGGCCAGGGGTAACCGAGTCTGGGTAATTGATCCAGGTAATGGTTCCGTGGTCAACAGGTTCCACGAAATGGGAATCTTTACGTAAAAAAAAGTACTTAGACATTAGCGTTTATGGGCTGCAGGACACGGGATCTGTTTGAATTCGTTTGTGAGATTGATCAAAGACTCTTCGACACCCATTCGTTCAAGGCTGCTGGCTCCAACAAATCCGACCGCATCGGAGTGTTCGTTTATGTACGCAGCATCAGACGGCGTACAGATAGGACCTCCGTGACTCAGGAAGAGGATGTTCTCTCGAACGGTGCGGGCAGCTTCAATGATTTCCTGAGTGCGTGCAGCAGCTTCTTCAAGTGTGCAGGTAGCATCGGTTACGCCAATTGATCCTCCGATCGTACAACCTACATGGGCGATAATCACATCTGCACCAGCCTCAGCCATCTTACGGGACTCCTCCGGTGTAGAGACATAGACGATTGAGAATAGGTCAATTCCTTTCTTCTGAGCCAATCCTACCATATCAATCTCGTGTTGAACACTCATTCCGGTTTCCTCCAGTACCTGTCGGAAGAGGCCATCTACAATTGAGTGGGTAGGAAAGTTATTGATACCACTGAACCCCATATCCTTCACTTTCAGGAGATGGTGCCAGATACGTCGGCGTGGGTCAGAGGCATGGACCCCGCAGATGACAGGGATTTCTTCTACTATGGGGAGAACTTCAAATTCACCGATTTCCATGGCGACTGCATTCGCATCACCATAGGCCATGAGTCCCGCTGTTGACCCGTGCCCAGACATACGAAAACGGCCCGAGTTATAGATAATTAGAAGATCCGCGCCGCCCTTTTCAATAAATTTGGCACTGATCCCTGTACCAGCTCCGGCAACGATAATCGGTTCGCCACGGTCCAGCGTGGCATGTAATCGTTCCAAAACTTCGGTGCGTGTGTACGGATTACCAATTCCGGTCCAGGGATTTGGCATGGCTATAGCGATAAGTTGTGCCCATAAGATAAGGGTAGAGTAGCATCATTAGATCCAATCCTCAAGAATACAACAAAGGAAATAGGAAATCATCACTTCGGAATCTTATATTACGTTTTCGCAAAGTGAACACCAAAATAAATGAAGTCCAGCACCTTTACTCGTCGCAGTTTTTTGAAGGGTATGGGAAGTGCAGCGGCACTCCCCATCATAGTACCTGCATCCGCACTCGGACGAGGACATCGACCGGCTCCTAGTGAACGAATAAACATGGGCTTTATTGGGATGGGCAGTATGGGGATCAATAATCTGCGGGGATTCCTACAAAAGCCAGACGTTCAGGTATTGGCGGTGTGTGATGTGAATGAAGCCGGAGAGAATTATGCTGGAAGGGGGCAGAAAGGACGTGAACCTGCTCGCCAGCTCGTTGAGTCTACCTATGCAGAGAATGGTGGCATGGCCTCCTACGCTGGCTGTGACGGGTATAAATTTTTCTGGCAGGTCCTGGAACGGAAGGATATTGATGCCGTGTGCCTCGCACTCCCAGACCATTGGCATGCATACATGGCCGTGGCAGCAGCCAAGGCAGGTAAAGATATGTACAGTGAGAAGCCGTTGGCTCGAACGATCCGTGAAGGCAGGTTGATGGTGAAAGCGGTGAGAAAGTATGGATCCGTTTTTCAGACCGGGAGCCAGCAGCGTTCAGATCAGCGTTTTCGCCACGCCTGTGAGTTGGTCCGTAATGGATATATCGGAGAGGTACAGAAGGTGTACGCACAGGTAGGAGGAATTTCCAGCCCATTCCCGCATGGAGAAGAGCCGGTGCCAGAGGGCTTCCTGTATGAGTTATGGCTTGGTAATGCTCCATCCGCTCCGTATCACAGCAAGCGAGTTAGTGGGGGATATAATACGGAGGAAGGTGCTTGGCGTGCATGGATACCCTATTCAGCGGGACATGTGGCAGATTGGGGCGCGCACAATTTTGACATTTCTCTTTGGGGGTTGGGTCTCGACCGATCAGGTCCAGTGAAGATTGTTCACGCCAATGATGCAGAAGAAGAGGAACTTACGCTGATGTATGCAGATCACCCTCCGATCATTAAGAAGAAGGGGCCACATGATGGAATGATCCAGTTCATTGGTACAGACGGGTGGGTTGGTGTCAGCCGTGGGGATATCTGGGCTTCTGATGAGCGTCTGCTGACCCTTGAAATGAAACCCAGCGATACACGCCTATATCATAGTAACGACCATCGAAGAGACTTTTTGAATTGCATCAAGACGCGAAGCCGACCGGTATGTGATGTCGAGATCGGTCACAGCTCGTCGGTCGCCTGTTTGACCAGTGAGATCTGCATGCGTCTGGAACGCACGCTGAAGTTTGATCCAATGAAAGAGAAGTTTCATGACGAAGAGGCCAACAGCCTGGTGAGTAGGAAGATGCGGGGGCCGTGGTCGTTGTAATGATGTATATCCCCATCTGTGTGTGGTAGCCTTTGTCATAATGTCAAAAAAGGTCCCAGAAAGATTCAAATTTTATACGAGAAATTTCGTACTGATTTTTGATTGTCTCTTAACCTCAACGGAATAATCTTCATGACGACTGGTATCACCCGCCCTCCACTCGACGCGACGGGCATTACCCTGTCAACCCTCTGCTTCGTGCACTGCCTTGCCGTGCCATTCATCGCCACGGGTGCGTTGGCATGGATGGCGTCTGAAGCCATCCACATCGGTCTAACAATAGTCCTTGCGGGGATCGTCGTACTCGTGGCGTGGCCTAGCTACCAACGGCACCGCCGCGTCGCGGTGCCCGCCTTGCTGGCGAGCGGCCTCGCTTTGCTCATCGTCGCCGTCCTCGGCGAGGGCACGCTGGGCGAGTCCGCCGAGACAAGTCTGACGGCTCTCGGTTCGGTTGTCCTCGTACTTGGCCACATTCTGAACCTGCGGTTTCGGAAGACGTGCGTGTGAAACCGACAATGCAATTGAAGGAGCCGCTGAGTGGTTAATGATTATTCATTACTCCACTCTTATGATACAGTACATCCAGATTATTGCCAGGGTACTCGGCCACTGTCCTGCATGTATTGTCGCAGTGCGGCAGCGAGTTGGCGAAAGATTTCTGGTTCTATTGCAGACAGGTCTGTAGTTTCGAGCGGATCCTGTTCCAGATTATACAACTCCAATGGAGCGTAGGGGCTGTTGTGAACCAGTTTCCAAGGTCCCTTGCGAACGGCTTCAATTGTTTTCCCACTGAACCGGAGGCCTCCTTCTCTTCTGGAGAAAAAGAGGGTTCGGTCGGAATCTGGTTCTGGACCACCTCGGAATGAATCAAGAAAGCTAATCCCGTCAATCATATGTGGTATTCTGACTCTCGCTGCCTCGAGAAGCGTCGGATAAATATCCATAGTCGTCAATAGAGCACGGTTTTCTGTATTGGGAGAGTTGTGCCCCGGCCAGGAAGCAATCGCTGGAACTCGGATCCCTCCCTCATACACAGTTCCCTTTCCATCACGTAGTGGACCATTACGGGCCCCTACATTGAGTTGACCACCATTATCGCTGACAAACATCACAAGTGTATTGTCATCGTACCCATTTTCATGTAAGGCTTGAAGAACCTTTCCAATCCCATCGTCCATGTGTTCGATCAGGGCGACAAGTTTGGCTCTGGTTGTGTCGATTCCAAGTTCTCGCTCTTGGATCCGAGCAACCCATTCATCAGGTGGCTGGATAGGGGTATGGGGTGCATTGTATGCCAGATACAGGAAGAACGGCGCTGGAGATACTGTACGGCTTTCAATATAGCGCACCGCCCAGTCGGAGAACAGATCTGTCGCATGTCCCTCCGGATGGATAACTTGTTCTCCGTGGCGCATATAGTTTAGACCATGGCGCCGATGATTATAATAATCATCCATCATATCCCCCAGGAAGCCTTCAAAGTGCTCAAACCCGCGATCAATTGGGCGATGCGGGGGCTCTAGTCCGAGATGCCATTTCCCCACCATTGCGGTATGGTACCCATGGCTACGAAGCATTTCCGGCAGCAATTGAACATCTTCTGCGAGCTTTCCCCAATTATCAGTGGCATGTGTACGAATGACCCCGGGGACGCCGACCATTGGCGGATAACGGCCGGAGAGCAGGGAAGCTCTGGTTGGTGAGCATACGGGTGAGTTGGCATAGAACTGCGTGAAGCGAACGCCATCGGAAGCTAGGCTATCAAGAGCAGGTGAATGCAGATCTTCGGCACCGTATGCCGAGAGGTCCCCATATCCAAGATCGTCCGCTACAATGAGGACAATGTTTGGCCTTTGGGCGACAGTAGCAGTAGTCCAGAACGACAAAAGGAGGAGGAGTAATAATCTTGGCATATTTCAGATGGTGTACGGTAATAAAAGAGTTCGCAGTCTGCGGAGCAAAAATTTAAGCTATTCATGCAAAACACACCATAGCCTGTTGAGGGGCATTTTGCAATGCGGTATAGATAATTAGATTGACCAGCGCAGCAGTTACACCGCATCTACCGAGGATCTCATTTTGGCGCGAATGACGAACCGCCCGATATTAAGTAAGGCCTGAATTGCGAGGCACAATATTTTGGTCGGCTCGGGAGGAGAAGAGGGGAGATTATCAAGCTACGGATGCAATAGGAATTTCCATCCCGTGAGGATTTGCTCTTCGGTGACATTGCCAGTGATATACGCGCTTCCAATCTCCCGAAGGAGAATGAGACGAAGATTGCCAGACTGGACTTTTTTATCGTAGTACATCGCCTGGATCAATTCAGTGAGATCAAGATGGTTGATTGAGTTCCTTACAGGCAATCGTTTCAGGAGAGAATCGATAGTTTCGTACGGTAGATCAGGGGTTAACATTGCAGATACCTTGGTGGCTGCACGCATTCCCAGGGCAACCGCCTCCCCGTGCGTAAATTCTCCGTACCCTGCAACCCGCTCAATTGCATGCGCGAACGTATGCCCAAAATTCAGGATGGCTCGTCGTGAGGTTTCACGTTCATCTTCACTGACTACATCTGCTTTGATCTCTGCTGCCCGGATGATCATCCGCCGGATTATGCTTCGATCTCGACGAAGGATACTGTCCCAGTTCACAGACAATTCCTCTGCAAAACCCGCATCTGCGATCAAGCCATGTTTGACAACCTCAGCGAGCCCGCTTCTCCATTCCAGTTCGGGAAGACTCTGGAGTAGATCCAGGTCGGCGAGTATCAGTTTTGGCTGATGAAATGCCCCGATCAGATTCTTGCCCAGTGGATGATTAATCCCGGTCTTTCCTCCGATGGAGCTGTCCACTTGCGCAATCAGAGAAGTTGGCAGGTGAACCAGTGGCAGACCGCGAAGCAGGGTAGCGGCCGCGAAACCCGCCAAGTCTCCAATCACTCCTCCGCCGAGTGCTAGAACAGGAGTTTGGCGATCAATTCCTGTTCCCAGGGCTTCATCATGGATGTGCTGAAGCAGTTGGGGGCTTTTAGAAGATTCTCCCGATGGAAGGATAATCTCTGTAAGCCCTCCCCATCCAGCTTCCAGGAGGGTGCCCCTAACTGCCTCCAGGTGAAGGGCAGCGACATTTGTATCCGTCACAATGATGCAGGGGCCTTTTCGAAGCCCATTCTCGCCCAATAGATACGGCAGTGTCTGCAAGCGAGAGAACTGAATCGGGTATGCGCGTCCATGATCCAAACGGACATGTACAATAGTTTCGCTCATACGGTCAGAATCAAAATCCTGGAGCCGCAGCCGGCCCTAGGAAGTATTCATTCGAGGTTGACCTGCTTCAGAGGTAGGTCGGCTACTCAGGCTTCGTGAGTGCTGTCATCAGAGGTAGAAACTCATTCGTATCCTCATTGACTGCCTGCGGACGCAGCACCTTGACCAAAAAGGTCGAACCTGGTTCAATGTTTCTGTACACCCGCCTGAAGTCGCCAATATCTTTCACCGGCTCTTTGTTGATTTCAACGATTACATCATCGCGGCGCAGGTCTGATTCATCATACGCCTTGCTGCTTTCATCAATTGATTGAATCCAAACTCCCTCAATCTCTTCGGAGACAAGAAATTGCTCTTCCAGAGTTTCCCGATCTAGATTCCGCAACATGAGCCCCAGTTCATCCATTTCTCCCTGCTCTTCATTCCTGTTCTCACTTGGCGCATTATTTCGCGAAAGATTTTCCGGGAGTGACCCCAGTGTGACCTCGATTTGAAATCGATCTTCTCCTCGGATAATGTCAAGCAGGACCTGATCTCCAGGGGATTTATTTCCGATCATAGCTCTCAAAAGCAGGTAGTCCGTGAGTTCTACCCCATCAATTCCGGCAATGATGTCCCCGATCTTGACGCCAGCTTTGTCTGCGGCGGTGCCTTTGTTTACCTGTCTGACCTGTGCGGAGCCAGGAGGAGCGTCCATTGCATTTGCGAGAGTTCGTGATACACGATCAAACTGAATGCCGAGGAATCCGCGCTCGACGCGCCCCTTATTAATGAGCTGTGTTGCAATATTGCTTACAATGGAGACTGGGATCGCGAATCCAATCCCGGCATTATTGCCTGTGGGGGAAAGGATTGCGGAATTAATGCCAACCAACTGCCCACTCATATTGACCAGGGGACCTCCTGAATTACCTCGATTGATTGCTGCGTCCGTCTGAATAAAGTCAGAGTAAGGATTAATCGCAGCGAGCCGGGTGCTGGTGCGTCCGATTGCACTTACGATACCAGCAGTCACGGTATTGTCCAGAGCCTCGTCCAAGGGTGATCCGAAGGCCATAACCCATTGTCCTACACGTATATCACCGGATGCAGCGAGTGTAACGGTGGGTAAGCCTGTCTCATTAATCCGGATCACTGCCAG
>JAPPBZ010000022.1:4789-7116 GCA_026702635.1 Bacteroidota bacterium | reverse complement strand
ATTCGAGTCCAATTCAAAGGTAACTAGACCGCGATGAATATTGTGCTTGTTTACAAGTGCCTGAAGATCATTCAGATATTGGCTGAGGTCCAAAGCATGCTGATCCTTACGGGGCATTCTTATCTTAAGGACGTCCTCGTGCACACAGCGCGTCTCGTTGTATCCCACGGCGAGAGTTTTCCTGGATCGAAACGTTCCCTGGAATTCCCCGTCAAGATCAATAAAATAGATTGGGCCGTCCGGGTCAAACTCGTAGAGAGCACAACTGCACAGCCCCAGACAGATGAAAGCTAGATGGGAGTCTGCGTTAAGAGGTTCATACTTTCGTTGTTCGGCGGTCAACTCATTGCGAAGTTCCATCCGGTCATGCCAGTAAGGCGCACCTTCTGGAAAGAGTCGATGGGCGGAGCGAACCAGATGGTCAACCCCCTCCGGTTGATTCCCAAGCTTGGTGGCGAGGGATTGTTCTAGGAACCCTGCCGTAGTGTGCAACGAGCAGAGGGCAACTTTTTCGAAAGAAGAAAAGGAAGAACCGTTAATTTCTGCCAGCGTCGGAGAGACATTTTTGATGTCAAGACGGGATCCGGGAGAAAGATCAAGCGTGGCCGCTATGGTAGAATTATTATTGCTAATGGAATCAAGTCCTTAAGGATCAAAAAATATACAGATTAAAGATAAAACTAATCGTAGACGATGGCCTCTCGATGCCCATCAGCAAAGTGAATGGACAGGTGATCATCTTTATTCAGCTCCCGGCTAGAACGCACAACTTCCCTATCCCGTTCTACACGGGCATATCCGCGCATGAGAATCCGACGGGGGTCTAGTCCAGCAATCTGCTCTTTGAGCAAGTCGATCTGATGCCTGTGAGCTAACAGACGGGCATTACATGCCTCATACAGCAGATCTGTTTGTTTCGTCAGCGTCTGCTGTGCATCACGGACATGATTGATCGGTATGTTGAACGTGTATGATTCGGTAATTTGTGCTATTCGTCTTCGCGTTAAGGCAGTTCGGGTTTCCAAAGTCTGATACATCTGTCGTTCATATTCTTGAATTTCTCGGATTAACGCAGTCTGTTCTGGCACGGCGGTTTGTGCTGCATGTGTGGGCGTAGCGGCACGTAGATCTGCGACAAGGTCTGCAATGGTTGTATCAGTTTCATGGCCTACTGCACTAATAATCGGGATTATTGAGTTATGGATCGCATGTGCAACCACTTCTTCATTGAAGGCCCACAGATCCTCAAGAGAGCCTCCACCGCGCCCGATAATGAGGAGGTCGGGACGTTTGTTCTGGTCAAGCCTGCAGAAATCATCGATTGCCGCTGCGATTTCAGGTGCAGCTCCTAGGCCCTGAACACGAACGGGGGCCAGAATCACTTCACAAATAGGGAATCGGTCTCGTAGAATACGAAGCATATCCTGCAGGGCAGCCCCTTCTGCAGACGTTGCAATCCCGACGCGTTGGGGAATTTGGGGTAATGGTAATTTTGTGCTTTCATCGAAGAGGCCCTCCTGGGCAAGTTTTTGCTTAAGTTCCAGGAAGCGTTGTTGAAGCTCACCCGTAGTGTGGCGACGTTCGATTTTGAGTACGTCAAATTGCAGCCTACAGTATTTGGGATAAACAGTAGGTGCACCATAGACCCGCAACAGCTGTCCGGGTTCAGGAGTAAAGTCTACGAGCCGGGTTCGGCTTTGCCACATCACGCATTTGAGGGAGCTCGATTCATCTGCAATCGTAAAGTACCAATGACCCCTTCGGGCTGCATGCTCAGAAAGCTCTCCCTCAACGCAGTAACGTCCATGATCCTGAACGTGTTTGCGTAGGCGGGAGAGATATTCTCCTACAGAAATTACCACGTCTTGTCCACTGCCCATTTCGCTATTTACTGCATAGATTTATTGTAGCCATGGAGAACCCGGCGGTCTCTTGTGATCAGCTTTGATCACGGACTGATTTAGAAAGTTAAAGCAGACGCTCCACAAACTCATAACGATCCGAAGAGAGACGCACGCATGAAGGTTCCCTATCAGAATCCCAGACGAATCATGTTTGTATGTCTGGGCAATCATTGCAGAAGTCCATTGGCGCACGGCTATTTTCAATATTTACTGAAAAAGCACAACTTGGAAGGTGAGATTGAGGTGTCCTCTTCGGGGACAAGCGGTTGGCATCTGGGAGAATTCCCTGACCGACGGGTATGTCAGGTTGCAGAAAAGCATGGATTTACGCTCAGGCACATTCGAGGGCGAAAAATTACAAAACAGGATCTTGAAGAGTGTGAACTCATCCTTGTAATGGACCGGAGCAATTTGAGAGATGTA
>JAPPBZ010000022.1:0-4779 GCA_026702635.1 Bacteroidota bacterium | reverse complement strand
GATAAAGTGAAACTGTTGCGAACGTTTGATCCAATATCTATGCACGATGAGGTGCCAGATCCGTACTATACGGGCATCTTTGAGGAGGTATACCAGATTGTGAGTCAGGCATGCGATGCGCTCCTGAAAGACATGAAAGCTCAAGTGGCCGGATAGCTTTTTGTGGGTTACCCGGTCAACTGATCATTGGAGTTGACTGGCTAGGTGAAAGTGGCCAAAGGCGTTCCTCAACAAGCGTCCGACTTGATTCCCGCTTGATGACAGAAGTCATCAATGTTCGTCAAATCCCGTAGCAGCACACCGGGCTCTGCTGATTTGAGGTCCTGGTAGCTTGTATATCCAGTTGCAACGGCAACGCTCAATGCTCCAATCCCCTGGCCACAAGTTATATCATGTACTGAGTCGCCGATAATGACAATGTCATCTTTCACAAACGTTCTTCCACAGTGCTTCAGTGCACGTGAAGCGGCGATTGCAGGGAGTTTGTTCCGGTCAGCATGGTCGCACCCAAAAGCACCGAATGGGAACAAGTCATCCAGCCGGGCTGCAGCCAGTTTTCGATATGCAGTCACACGAACATTCCCAGTCAACAGAGCCAGTTGGACAGATTTGTTTGGTTTCAAGTATTCGAGAAGCTCCACGACACCATCCGAGGGTTCAACCTCATCGGAAACATAGGTTGCGTGGGCGGTATAGCGTTTTAACGCAATCGGTATGAGGTACTCCGTTTCTTCTGGGGTGAACCCAGCCAAGTGTAGAGTTTCCTCAAAGATCTGTGGGTCTGTGCGTCCGGAAAATGACACTCCCTGTGTCGAAATGGATCGACCGCAAAGCTCCCCAAGTACGTATTCGATATGTATACGGCTGGACTGAATGGGTTTGATTAGAGTTCCGTCAATATCGAACAGCAGTAGCTTCATACTGCCTCATACTGGGTTTTTAGATACGTACGGTAGCTCTCGTCCATAACAGACTGTAGCCATGGCTGGTTGGACAAGTACCAGCGAACGGTTGCACGCAGTCCTTCTTCGAGCGTATGGTTTGGGGCCCACCCCAGCTCGGTTACGAGTTTACTCGCATCAATTGCGTAACGGAAGTCGTGCCCCGGTCGGTCCTTGACAAATTTGATGAGTTTCCAACTGCTTTCAGGGGTACGTCCTAGTTCTTCATCCACAATAGTTAGCAGTAATCGTAGCAGCTCTAGGTTAGAACATTCTCCCGAGCCACCAACTAAATAGGTTTCTCCCGCTAAACCATTGTGAAGCATGCGCATCAATGCTTCACAATGATCATCGACATGAAGCCAGTCCCGTACATTTTCTCCTTTTGAATACACCGGGATGAGATCCAAATTCATGGCTCGGACAATTGCCAAGGGGATCAGCTTTTCTGGAAATTGATAGGGTCCGTAATTGTTGGAGCAATTCGAAATCACCACTGGAAGACCATAAGTCTCCGCATATGCACGAACGAAGTGATCTGCAGACGCTTTGGAAGCCGCATAGGGAGAACGAGGTGCATAGGAGGTATCGGGTGAGAATCTACCAGTAGGACCCAAGGCTCCGAACACTTCATCTGTGGAGACATGTACAAATCGAAATTCCTGCATGTCGGATGAGGCATGCATCCAGGAATCTTTGGCGGCTTGTAAAATGGAGGCGGTTCCGATGACGTTCGACCGTGCAAAATCTATGGGGGACTGGATGGACCGATCCACGTGGCTTTCAGCTGCAAAGTGAACTACGGTTGTGAATTGATACTCGGCAAACAATTTTTGCACTAAATCCAGGTCACAGATGTCCCCATAGATAAATCTGTAGTTGGGTGCCTTCTCAATTGCCTGTAAGCTCTGCAGGTTGCCAGCGTAGGTCAACTTGTCGAGATTCACGATTACGGTATCAGAGAGCTGCGGGACAATTCGGTGCAGAAAATTTGCACCAATAAAGCCGGCACCTCCTGTCACCAGGATACGGAGGGGTTGATGAAGAATCGAGGACATAGATCAGGTCACGAGAGTATTCCCTGAATCTCTGGAAATATTGCAGATGATGACAAAATAGAAGGATCAGAATAGATTGGCGTATATGTATATACTGTGGTCGTGTTCGCTATGATGAAGGTGTTTTCAGTGCATAAGCGGTAAATTCGGGTTTCCCTCTCCAAATCCCCCTCATTGCACAGTAAGCGGGCGCTGTTGCTTTCAGTGTTGCTTTTGGAACATGTGTCGCCTTCTGGCTACGTCAATACTCAAGTTTGCCCTTCGCTATCTTTCCGGCCAAACATCGCAGCTTTTGTAGGATTGTAGCACTCTCAAAGTTTTCGTTCGCACAAGGGGAAGTCGTGTTGCCCTTACCGGAGGGGAAGCCGATACTGGGTTAAAAGGGAATCCAGTCGAGCGATTTCATCAACATATCTTCGCCACTTACTGAAGGCGAAGATACTGCATGAGCCTCACCTCGAATGGTCCGTTATTAAGGGGTGTGGTCTGGAGTTGCTCAGAACGAAATTGCCGCGGTCACCTCTCCCCAGAGTAGGTTTTTACTCCATTTTACCGTACATTAGCTACGGTCGACTTGTTCATCATCCATCTAAATGAGGAGTAAATAATAATGTCGTTAATCGGTAGGAAATTCAAGGTTACCGTGGCCTCAATAATCTTTTTGGGAGCATGGGTCCAACTATCTAGCTCAATCTCACTTCAGGCGCAGGTGCCGAAGGTGACAGCCGGCGCAGTCGTGGGTGAGGATGGAATGGTGAATGAAGATTCACTAAAAGCTTTTGTCACCTGGGCCACCTCGGAGTATGAAAAGATCGAGGATCTTGACGAAGGGCTTGAAACCTTGGCTGATTTGTACCGAGAAGGTTCTGATTACAATTCAGGCGAGATCTATCTGATTCTCCTTGCAGCAGGCGAGGGCCTCAGCCCCAACGGACTCATTACGTTTCATGGGAAGTCTCCCCAGTTAAACAATACATTCGTTCTAAACGAAACAGATGGGGAGGGGACGGAGGTGATCAAGGAGATGCTGAAGGCGACGAACGAGGAAGCAATGAAGGTGGAGTATTGTAAGTACGATGATCCGATGAATCCTTCGGACTGTACGAGGATGACAAGTTTCGCGATGAGATACAAACCACCTACACTGAACTACGATTTGGTGGTTGTTGGCGGATATTCTCAGAATTTAGACAGGCTTTGTGCACCCCGTGACGATATAGAATATCCTGAGGTTTCTGCAGATGAAGTGGTAAGCCGCGAAACTCTCAGACAGTTTGTGGACGGCGCGACAAAATGGCTGTTGGATCTTTATGAAAAGGAGGGACCACTTTTTGCTTTCCAGTTGGGATGCCAATTCCGAATAGAGGTAGAAGATGGCGGGCACTTCAAAGACGGCTCGGTTCTCCTTTACGCGATTACAGAACAAGGTAATGTGATGTTCCACGCAGGAGACCCCTATCGGGAAGGTCGCCAGGTTCTCGGCAACCCTGATCTTAGAGGGGATTCGACTTTCGTGCAAAGAATCATCGAAGCAGCTCAGGCCGGCGGTGGTTTCGAGGATTATTATTGGGATGATCCAGAGAATCCCAACGATGATGAGAGGGGAACGCTCAGAACAACGTATGCGAATGCAATCAAAGTGCCGGGAGTTTTAGTTGGCAATCCAGACCTCATTGTGGCTGCTTCATTCTTCCCCCGTGTGCCGAAGGTGACAGCCAGTGCAGTCGTGGGTGGGGATGGAATGGTGAATGAAGATTCACTAAAAGCTTTTGTCACCTGGGCCACCTCGGAGTATGAAAAGATCGAGGATCTTGACGAAGGGCTTGAAACCTTGGCTGATTTGTACCGAGAAGGTTCTGATTACAATTCAGGCGAGATCTATCTGATTCTCCTTGCAGCAGGCGAGGGCCTCAGCCCCAACGGACTCATTACGTTTCATGGGAAGTCTCCCCAGTTAAACAATACATTCGTTCTAAACGAAACAGATGGGGAGGGGACGGAGGTGATCAAGGAGATGCTGAAGGCGACGAACGAGGAAGCAATGAAGGTGGAGTATTGTAAGTACGATGATCCGATGAATCCTTCGGACTGTACGAGGATGACGAGTTTCGCGATGAGATACAAACCACCTACATTGAACTACGATTTGGTGGTTGTAGGCGGATATTCCCAGAATTTAGAGAGTCTGTGTACACCCCGTGATGATCTAGAGTACCCTGAGATTTCTGCTGCCGAAGTGATGAGCCGCGAAACTCTCAAAATGTTTGTGGACGGTTCTACAGAATGGGTGCGGGATTTTTATGAAAGGGAGGGGCTAATTGCTGCGATTCAGTTGGGATGTCAACTCCGAATAAAAGTCGAAGATGGTGGGCACTTCATAGATGGCACGGTTTACCTCTATATGATTACGGAAAAAGGTAATGTGATTTTCCACGCAACGGATCCCTTCCGGGAAGGTCGCCAAGTTCTCGGCAACCCCGATCTTAGAGGGGATACGACTTTCGTGCAGAGAATCATCGAAACAGCCCAGGCCGGTGGTGGTTTCGAGGATTATTACTGGAATGATCCAGATAATCCCAATGATGATGAGAGGGGATCACTCCGAACGACATATGCGAATGTAATCAATGTGACAGGAATATTTACCGGCGATCCAGACCTCGTTGTGGCTGGTTCATTCTTTCCTGGAACGTCAACTGCCATTGAGGACGAGATTAGCGAAATCCCTTCGGAGTTCGTGCTCCATGGGAACTACCCGAACCCGTTCAATCCGTCAACGC
>JAPPBZ010000279.1 GCA_026702635.1 Bacteroidota bacterium | reverse complement strand
ACAGTAATCCGTCTTTATCAAACTGGATGGAACCGCCGGAATGACAGCATTTAAGGCGCTGGACCGGGACGTCCAGCATTGGGATTTCGCTACCCATGTCCAACATGTGACCATCATAGATGAACCTCGAGAGGCGGTTTACCTTTGGCCCATCGGAAATCACAGAATAGTAGATGTAAACCCACTGATTCTCATCAAAATTGGGATCCAGAGCCAATCCCAAGAGCCCATCTTCAATCCTGTTATCCACCGGCAGCCACCCAATCACACGCATTGCTTCGGTTTCGGGCTCCCAGATTTTGACGGTCCCTGCCCATTCAACGATGAAGACACGCCCGTCGGAGGTAATGTCAATCTCCATAGGGTCGGTAAGCTCAGTAGTGAGAATTAC
This sequence comes from Bacteroidota bacterium, assembly GCA_026702635.1. Classification (GTDB taxonomy): domain Bacteria; phylum Bacteroidota; class Rhodothermia; order Rhodothermales; family Bin80; genus Bin80. Next base: position 6,753 of record JAPPBZ010000279.1, on the reverse strand, counting down.
TTCATCGTAGGCCGATGCAAGGGTCGCCGTCACATCGGCCTCCGCAATTCCCGCCGCCCACTGAATACCTCCCAGTAGATGAGAGCGCATGTAGGGGTCATCGTAGCTCTCCACCGTATGCCCGAGTCCGGTGTACCATGCCCGGCCCCCATCGTAATGGTGCGCCCAGGCAATCGGATGGTCGTCTCCCATTGCTCCCCCTTCATAAGAAGATTCTTTGACCACCGCCAGGACATGGACGTTGACTCTTGGATTCAGTCGATAGTTGTACCACTCGTCGGTGTGATTCCAAAGTAGGGGCAGCCCTTTGGTCGAGGGATGGAATCGGTCAGTCACAACGATGTCTGCCGGCTGGACATCCGGGTGGTCTGAAAAATACGCGCCAACAAGACCGCCGTACCATCCCCAATCATATTCGGTCGTTGCAGCAGCATGAACGCCGACCCATCCTCCTCCTGACTGGAGATAGGTCATCAGTCCCTTCTCCTGATCATTATCAAAAACATCCCCCGAGGTATTCAAAAAAACCACGGCGCGAAAACGTCGCAAGGAGTCTACATGAAAATAGTCTGCATTCTCGGTTGCAAACACCCTAAAATCATGTTCGGCTCCGAGAGCTTTGATCGTCTCCACACCGGCTTCAATAGAGTTGTGCCGAAACCCCTCGGTCTTGGAAAAGACCAGCACTTCATAGTTGTGCTGGCCCACCGCATCTGTAACATCAACGCCGATAATCGCGGCCGCGATCAATCCGACCAGGCCTGCTTTTATCACGTCCTGCATGTCAGTCGAGTCGTTTTACACGGATATTGCGGTACCATACTGGTTGGCCATGATCTTGAAGACCGATGTGTCCTTCGCGTGCAAATGCCGTTCCTGCCGTGGGGAACTTGTTCCATGACCCATCCGGGTTTGCATGCGGCGTCCGCCATCTTGCAATATCCATGTCTATGACATGCTTTCCGTTTAGTCTCACCTGAATCCGGCTACCTCGGCAGGTCAATTGATAGGTATTCCATTCGCCCGGGGGATTGATGGCATTCTTGGCCGGTGCCTGCAAGTCGTAAATCGCTCCTGCAGTTCCGGTACGGCTCAGGTCCGGTCGGCCATAAGAGTTAGCCACCTGTACCTCTAAGCCGGTATAGACCGGATCCATGATGTCGCTGGTTCGGAAGAAGATGCCGCTATTGGTTCCTTCGATTACCTTGAAATCCAGCTCCAGTATAAAATCCCCATACTGCTCGCTTGTCCACAGGTAATCCAGATTGTGTTCCTGTCCATCTGGGTTTTCCCGCCGCACAGTAAGCTCCCCGTTTTCAACAACAAACTTGTTGTTCTCTCCGGTGAGCCAGCCGCTCAGATCCTCCCCATTGAAGAGGGTTTCCCATCCCTCGGGGTCTTTTGCTGGATCTTCGATAGCCATTGGCTGCTCTAGCTCCCGAATCCAGATATTCCGAAATTGAATATTGGAACTGGTCGGATTCAGTGCATTCAGCGTTTCGTCCCATCCTCCGTGATGCTGCAGAGCGATCGGGCCGCGCTCGGGGAGATCTGGGATTTCGGCGTTCTTGATCACCTGCTTCCCGTTCAGCATGACCCAGATTCGATTACCGATGAGGGTAATGTCCATGGAATTCCATTCTCCCATCGCGTGATCTGCACGCATGCGGGGGACGGCTGCCGCACGTTGCTCAGGTGTTGCATCAGGGTTTGTACGTACACCCCAGAGCTCACCGGATCCAACTCCCCAGTTCCAGATATTTACCTGCTGCGTGGTGCCGCGCAAAAATATGCCGGAGTCTGAGTTGGGAGTGGGAGTGGTGATGATGGTGCCATCCTCGTCCATCTGATAGGACCCATCCGGAAGGATAGTTGGCATGTCAAAGATTCCACTGGCACCTTTGAATCGCCAATCCACATGCAACTGGAAATCTCCGAATTCTTCAGTCGTCCAGAGGTGCTTGTCTTCTGCTTCGGAGAGGGCATCGTAGTCAATCATGTACTCATTGACGGTCCAATGCCCCCCGTCTCCTTCCGGTACGTTCCATCCCAAGAAATCCTTCCCATTGAAAAGCGCGCGATATGCAGGCCATTCACGCCACGTTGGGTAGGTGTAACGAGGGGGAAGCTCATTCGCGTAGCGGGGCTTCGGTGGCGTTCCCTGATTATAGAAGACATAAAGTCCGGTCTTCCCTGCAAGGACCACGTCCTGATCACCATCTTTGTCCATGTCCTTCACATTGATCTTCATTCCGACACCAACGACATTATTGGGTGGCGGGCTGATCCCTCCCTCATCCGGATAATAGGGGGCATGATTGTACGAGAGAATATGCCGCTGAAATTCCCCACCTTTGATATCGTACCAGAACACAAAAGATGGATCTCCGACCCCGACATCTCCTCCGTAGTGTGCAAACAGGCGCTTGCCCGCAATCAGATCATCCTTCCCATCCCCATTGAGGTCTCCCATCGCCAGTGAGTGGAAAACACTGAAATCGGTTTCAATCCAGTGCCTTGTAAATGATCGTGTGCCAGAGGCGTCTACGGACTGTTCGTACCAGGCGAGCCCATATGCATGGGCACTACCAAGGATGACATCATTCAGGCCGTCCTCATTGACATCATGTACGATATTCGGATGTGCAGTTGCTCCTGCTTTTTCGGAGAGGGCACTTTCAAAATTCCAGTCAGCGTGGAAGGGCCAAGGCCCGCGCGGATCATCCGGCTGCTCGTACCAGCCCAGGCCCGTGACAATATCGAGGCGACCGTCCATATTCAGATCCCCAAGCGCGTTGCCATGGGTATCTCCATCGGTTCCAACAATGTACTCAATCCAGTACGGGGGTTCGTCAATATGCTCGAGCCATGTCATCCCCTGTCCTTCAACCAGGCTCCAGTGGTTGACCAGAATATCTTCGTCTCCATCCCCATCAATGTCTCCATGCACGACTCCTTCCATATTGAAGGCCTGATGGATCTTGTGCGATTCCCATTGCTCACCTGGATTAAGCGGCCTTCCAGGGTTACGATACCAGTAGGCCCCTTTCATGAACATCCAACCGCTGCTCACGATATCCTCCCATCCGTCAAAGTCAACATCAAGCGCAAATTCGCTGTTGCTCTCCGTTTCCGGGCCATTGGTTTCAGCGCCTGGGCGATAGTTCAAGTGCTTAATCCACAGAGGGGCCTCGTACCAGTTTCGTCCTGCTGCGATATCGTAGTCTCCATCGTTGTCAAGATCAGCAACGGATGCGGTTTCTGAAAAGGGTCCGAACCAGTAACTGTCCTGGAGAGGGTCGTGTACGGGGCCATCAATCTTTACGGGTATAAAGATGATTTCCTGTGCATCAGCAGATACAGTCAGATTTAGAAGAACGAGCAGTATCAGGGTGGAGCGGAGGAAGTAGGTCATGTTTCAATCGGTATAACGGTCTGTTCGGATTACTGCGTAGCGAGCCGGGGCAAAGAATCCCTGCACCTTGGCTGGCCTAGACTCATGATCATCTCGAAGCATTATGGGGCAAGTACGTAGGGTCTGGGCATTGTTCTTTATCTCAGCCACGCCTTTTTTACATTGGGATTTCCTGCGTCTGTGAGGTACTCCATCTGGGCTTCAGACAGCTTCAGGTCTAAAGCGGCCAGGTTCTCCAGAACCTGCTCTTCCTTGCTTCCTCCAATGATCGGGAGTACCCGTGGATCGCTCTGTCGCATCCAGGCGATGATGACCTGATTCACGGTTGAGCCGGTTTCCGATGCTACAGATTGTAGCACCGCTAGGCGTTCGTCGGCTTCCGGGCCTGCAAACTGCGCAGGCACAGGGCGGTCATCACGGGAGTAGGCACCCTGCAAAAGGATTGAGTATGCAATCAGCGATATATTGTGGTGGGCACAGAATCGCTTCATGTCTTCAGTGATACATATTTGCGGTCCGAAATCTGCACCGTGCCGCGGCCGCAGATAGGTATACCGCTGCTCAACCACACTGTATTGCGTAAATCCCTGCAAAGCGGCCAGCATGTTTGCTTCTGCCACTCGCCAGAGCCACAGATTACTCGCTCCCAGGATGCGCACCTTTCCGGCTGTTACCAAGCGGTGGAATGCCTCCATGGTCTCTTCGACTGGGGTCTCAAAGTCATCTCTATGTGCATAGTAGACGTCGATGCAGTCTGTCTGCAGGCGTTCAAGGCTCTTATTGCACTCTGATTCAATCTCTGAAACACTCAGTCCACCGTCACATCCAGGGTAATCGAATCCGAGTTTGGTACTGAGTACCATCTTGGCGCGATTGCCTCGCGCTGCCATCCAGCGTCCAATGGTGCTTTCACTCTCTCCTCCCACGCATCCGGGGTACCAACTTGCGTAGAAGTTGCCAGTGTCAATAAACGTGCCGCCGTGATCGGCAAAAAGATCCAGTAGCGTGTGGGATTGGGCTTCGTCTACGCGGCTGCCAATCAGGTCTGTTCCATAGCAGAGTGCACTGACCTGTACGTCAGTATTTCCAAGTCTTTGTTGATCCATCAGTCAACAAAGGTCACAACAGCAGCACCACCGAGCAAGAGCACGACGCCAAGGCTTTTGATCAAGGTAATCGGTTGTTCGGGTGAGCCCAGCCAGCCATAATGGGATAGCACCATTGCAGTCACTACCTGTCCAGCAAGCAGTGACATGAATAGCGCACCTGCACCGACCTTTGGAATGATGGCGGCAATCGCAAATACGAGGAGTGCGCCCATGATCCCTGCAGTGAGCAGTAATGGGTTCACATCCTGCAGGCGACCAAAAAATTCTGAATCCCAGGCGGTCAAGCCCACAACAATGGCGGTGACCGCGCCAATGCACCAGAAGAGAGCGTTGGCCATTTGTGGATTCTGAACAGTTGCGCCAACGCGTCCGTTCATGGCTAGGTGGACTGCCAGCACAACGCCGAGTCCGAGTGTAAGCAAGAAGAATGCCGCTTTCATGTATCAAGGGGTTTTGTGTATGTGTGTTGCAAAAAGATCGAACTCAGAGGTGAACCCACCCCTGCTTCATATGGCTCTCCAAAATTGCATCACAGAGAACCATCGTGTGAAGGCCGTCTGCGAAGGTTGGGTAGCGTGCCGACTGAGGGTCTGCACCCGATGTAATATCCTCATAAAAGGCGCGAAAACACTGTTTGAATGCATCGGGGAAGCCTTCGTTGTGGCCACCGGGGTAGTTGCTGAATCCGCGGACCGTAGCGTCCATCAGGGACGGGTCACGTGCCAGCAACTCATTAGATTTGGACCTGTGGCCGACGAATAATTCGTTCGGACGCTCACTGCACCATGAGAGGGAGCCTGTTTCGGCTGAAATCTCGTAGGTGCAGTAGTTCTTGCGTCCAGCGGTCACTTGCGATACCCAAAGTACCGCCTGTGCACCGCCCTCCATGCGCAGGATCACACATCCGCAGTCCTCTGTATCGATAGGAATATCCTCCAGCTCCTGCCCTTCAGCACTGGTGTATGTAGCGACTCCGCCCTTCGGTTTTTTTCGGACGGGATGAATCGTGCTCAGATCTGCAAATACAGACTCAACTTCAAGACCAGTGATTGAACAGATTAGATCCATCCAGTGGGTGCCAATGTCTGAGACAGCGCGCAGGGCACCGCCCTCAGAGCTTAATACGCGCCAGTTAAAGTCTGTATCGTAGAGTAGCCAGTCCTGAACGTAGCGTCCGACGATGCTGTACACTTTTCCCATGTTCTGGACGCGTGCACGTGCCTCAAGATTCAGCGGGTAGAAGCGGATATTGTAGCACACTCCGGCGTGCAGGTTTTTCTCTTTGGCCAAAGCAACCAGTTCCTTTCCCTGTACGGCATTCATTGCCAGTGGTTTTTCACACATCACGTGCTTGCCGGCAAGGAGCGCACGACGCGAGAAGTCGTAATGCAGAACGTTGGGTACAGCCAGATGTACAGCCTGGACGGTCGGATCGGAGAGGACCTCGTCATAACTGCCGTAGCCGCGAGGCAGGCCGAGTTCTTCACTTGCAGCCTCCGACTGTTCAAGATCTTTACCCAAGACACCTCGTATCGGCATCCCGAGACGACGCAGGGCCTCTACATGAACCGGACCGATAAAGCCCGTACCCGCAACGACAACACCGACGTCTTTCATCCTTGGCAACCGTCCGAATGAGTGGATGTCAGGGCCGTCCCCACCATTGGGGATGGGAAGTCGCAGCAGGTAAAGTCACGGTGCTTGGACTGCTTCATGGTGAAAGGTTAATAGCGAAAGGGAAAGTACGAAATAGGACACAAATAAATCACCGATGCACACTTTGTCATTGTATGATTTTAATGCAGGCCGGGCTGGGTACATGTACAATCTGACTGGGTCCAGCAAGATGCCCGGTTTCTTGATCAATACGAAAAACGACTAGCGTATCCGAATCCTGATTCGCTGCGATCAAATACTCTCCAGCGGGATCCAGAGCAAAATTACGAGGAGTTGTTCCGTGAGTTGGAAACCACGCGGGGCTCGATAAACCCCCGTTATCTGGGATTTGAAAGCAGACGATACTGGATGGGCCGCGTAGTGATGCGTACAGGAATCGTCCGGTTGGATGGACATGGATATCTGCGCCGGACCGCTCCCCAGTGTACTCTTGGGGCAGTGCATCCACGGTATTCAATATGTCTAAATGGCCATCTTTCCAGGAAAGAGTTGAAATAGAGGAATCCAGTTCGTTGAGCAAGTACACAGTCGCTCCAGAGGAGTGGAAGACCA
>JAPPBZ010000273.1 GCA_026702635.1 Bacteroidota bacterium | reverse complement strand
GTCGGTGGATTTGATTCTGATGGGGCATGTTTTAGGAGGCGGTCATGGGCAACTCGTAGCACGTCAGGCGGCGAAGCACGCGTCAATTCCTGATTCCGTAGATGCAGTTAGCGTTGATATGGTGTGCTCTTCGGGGATGATGAGTTTGATGATGGGTACTGCCTTCATTCAGTCCGGCACTTCAAATTTAATCTTGGCAGGTGGCGTTGAATCCATGTCCCAGACGGGGTTTGCGCTCTCAAGCAAGGCCCGATGGGGATACAAGTACTTATCTGAGCCAAAGGAGGGCGTCATTGATTTGCTACACAAGGATGGACTTTCAGACCCAATCAATGGGGAGTCCATGGGAGTGCAGGCAGAGCGTTTGGCACAAAAAGTCCAGATCAGTCGACAGGAGCTTGATGAAGTAGCTGCCGAATCTCATGCCCGTGCACATTCGGCGACCCTACAGGGCAGATTCAAAGCAGAGATCACTCCTATCCCTACAAAAAAAGGGGTTCTTGAACAGGACGAAGGGATTCGGCCAGAGACCACTGTAGAGACACTTTCCAAACTGAGACCGGTTTTTGCACAAGATGGGGTGCTGACGGCCGGAAATAGTAGCCAGATTAGTGATGGATCAGCTGCAATCTTGCTTGCAAGCGAGGAGTTTGTGCGTAGCCACGGGCTCCAACCTATTGCCCGGATCCTGGGGCATGCATGGACTGCGGGGACCTGGGAGCGTTTTGTAGAGGCACCGATTGAGGCTTCTCAGCGTGCATTGAGTACGGTAGGAATGCAGGTGGCGGATATTGATCTTTATGAAAATAATGAGGCATTCGCCTTGAGTACACCGCTGTTTGCTGGGGAATTGGGGATTGATCCCGAGAGGTTGAATGTGAACGGGGGTGCAATCGCGCTCGGGCACCCAATTGGATGTTCAGGGGCCAGAATTGCCGTGACGCTCATTCATGCACTGAGAGCACACGGGAAATCACTGGGTCTTGCAGCGCTCTGTCATGGAACAGGGGGAGGGACCGCTTTGGCACTCGAGATATTGTGACTGCGCGATAGAAAACCGTAGCTACCCTCCTTATGGCATGTGTGCAAAACAGTGAGGTGGCGAGGATGTCTCATACAGGATCGCATGGAAATCCAGGCTTAAGGTCCCATTATGTGGAATTTCAGATTCTGGGTGGATCGTCCTACCAGTTGGTTGGCAGGAGAGTCTATTGTTCCGTCGCACGCATGACGACATCACCATCAGATATATGCACTTGAATGAGTGCTCCACCACCGTTGAGGTCCCCATCAACTCGTGAGTCATTAAGATCTCCCGAGAAGTTTGAAAAAGAGTCCATCTCTACGTCTTTTGCTCTGATATTCAGTGTGGCAGGCAGATCCTGTGGCATTGTCAGGAGTGCGTCGCCAGATGAGATTGTCACGTTGACATTTTCGGGATCGATCAGCCCTAATACCACATCGCCATCACTGGTCCTGAGCATCAAGCTTCCAGTAGCCTTTCCAATGGCTATCTCACCATCGGAGGTTCGTACTTCTGCGTTGGGTGAGATGATTTCACCGATCACAAGATCTCCGTCGGATGTTTTTGCGTCCAATTTTCCATTGATGGAGTCAATCAGGATGTCACCATCAGAGGTTTGAATCTGCAGGTCACCAGCAACATCACCCAATTCGAGATCGCCATCACTGGTTCTAACCGAAATAGAGGCCCCTTCCAGCCAATCGGCTTCAATGTCTCCGTCTGAAGTCTGTATTGTGATTTTTTCACTGGAGGCAGCCGAAATACTGATATCTCCATCACTGGTCTTAACCGAGACAGAAGTTCCTTCCAGCCGTGTAGCTTCAATATCTCCATCACTAGTCACAATCGTCGTTCCAGCGGTCAACTCATCAATGACTAGATCTCCATCAGAGGTGCGGATACTTGAGGAGATATTGGATGGCATATTGATCGCCACATGAATGTTTGCCGAGTTACGCCAGCCATACAACGTTTCTCGGGTTTTTTCTCTTTTTGAATGCACATGCAGTGTTCCACGGTCAAGTTTGACATTGAAATTTTGCTTCTCGTAATAGTCCATCGCTTTGTCACGGTCGTTACCTTTCACAGTAACCTGTACTTCAACAGTAGATACATCGGTCGTATTGACGGTAACATCGGCATCTGCGACGCTGACCATGAGGTCACGAACTTCATCAGTAGCATACTTCTCGTCGATTGGGATAAGTGTGATTTGCGCCTGAACCGAGGTAGCAACCATGAGCAAAGTCAAGGCGGCCGGAATGAATTTGGGATGTACGTACATTGGGGTCGGTTTTTTTTTTTGAAATGCTGAGCTTGCCCTACGCAACAACTCATAGTCAGGTTGCAGATAGCTCGTTGGAGATCCTCTGCTTTTGCCAAAAGGCACAAGATTCCCCAGTTAAGCGTTCCACGAGATTGTGAATTATTCTCCCTGATGGTGACATACAAAAGCACTGCACAGATTCGAGCGGAATTTTTGGAGTTTTTCCGTGAAAGGGAGCATACGATTGTTCCAAGTGCCTCTCTGGTCCCTGTGGATGATCCTACACTGCTCTTTATCAACTCAGGAATGGCGCAGTTCAAAGAGATCTTCTTGGGGCAGGAAACGCGGTCGTATGTTCGCGCGGCAGATACCCAAAAGTGTCTGCGGGTATCTGGAAAGCACAATGATCTCGAAGAGGTGGGGCATGATACGTACCACCATACTTTTTTCGAAATGCTCGGAAACTGGAGTTTCGGGGATTACTTCAAGGAGGAGGCGATTGACATGGCTTGGGAGCTTTTGGTAAACCGCTGGAAACTTCCCGAAGATCGATTGTATGCAACCGTGCATAAGGGGGATGTTGACTTGAACCTTGCTGCGGATGAAGAAGCTGCCACTTTATGGAGACGCTATCTCCCCGAGAATCAGGTTCTGTACGGTAGTACGAAAGACAACTTCTGGATGATGGGGGAGACAGGCCCCTGCGGCCCGTGCTCCGAAATCCATATTGACCTGCGTCCTGATGAATTGCGCCAGCAAATTCCCGGGCATGAATGTGTAAACCAAGACCTCCCGACAGTGATTGAGCTGTGGAATCTGGTGTTTATCCAGTATGACGCTCAGGTGAACAAGCCATCGCCCAGCAAGAGTACTTCGACTGACACTGCCCAATCTCCGGTGAATCTGCTCCCATTAACTGCCCGTCATGTAGATACAGGCATGGGGTTAGAGCGTCTTGCGGCGGTGATGCAGGGCAAGATTAGTACCTATGATACGGACGCGTTTAGGGAGCTTTTGGATCAATTGGCTGAATTAACCTCGATCTCCGGTATCCGAGGCTATGATGATATTGATTCTGCGCTGGACACAGATGCAATCCGAGTGGCAATGCGGGTGGTTGTAGATCATATTCGCGGGATCGTAGTCGCTGTTGCGGATGGGGTCGTCCCCGGGAATGTGGGGCGGGGATATGTGATTCGCAGGATCCTTCGCCGTGCAGTACGCTATGGGTATACCACTCTGAAGATCAAGGAGCCATTCCTTTGTCGCCTAGTGCCCGTTGTGATCGAATCTCTTGCGGAGATTTTCCCGGAATTGCGCACCAGAGAGAAGCTTGTCACAGAAAATATTCGCGGGGAAGAGCGTGCATTCTTGCACACACTAGGACGTGGATTGGCACTGTTTGATCGGGTATGCGATTATATAGATGGGGTCACTTCTGGGGAGGAAGACGCGTTCGTAGACCAATTACGGGAAGATGCCTCGGCCCAGGATCTCTTTCGGAAAGCCTACGCAAGTACGATGGACAGGGCTGAACCAGACGAAATGCTTCGCCGGTTTGTCTCGGTCGTTAAACTGAGCCGTATCCCGGGAGAGGTTGCATTTCTATTGCATGACACCTATGGGTTCCCCGTTGATCTGACGCAGCTCATGGCCCGTGAGCGGGAGCGCCGGGTCGATATGTCACGCTTTGAAGAGTTGATGGCAGAGCAGAGGCACCGCGCACGCAGTGCGAAATCTACAGAAGCCGTAGCGCAGTCAATCGGGAAGGTAGATGGAAGCTACAAGTCGGAGTTTGTTGGCTATGAGCAGACTACTCTGGAAGGGGCGCAAGTTATTGCATCGGACGAAGATGCGGGAGTCATCGTACTGGACCGGAGTCCTTTCTATGCGGAAAAAGGAGGCCAGATTGGAGATACCGGAACGCTAACTTTCGATGGTGAAGTGATCCAGGTGACAGATACGCAGATTGTGGGAAGTCAGATTGCTCACAGGGTGGAACGCTTCCCATCGACGCTGGAGTGCCAGGTAACGGCTATCGTAGACGCTGAGCGCCGCCATCGCATAGCGAAGCATCATACGGCAACGCACCTGATGCATGCCGCATTACGAGAGGTCCTTGGGCCTGGAGCAGAGCAGAGAGGGTCGCTGGTGGCAGAAGGGCATCTACGGTTTGATTTCAATCACTATGAGCGGGTAAGTGTGGAAGATCTCCGGCGTATCCAAGATCGGGTCAATGAGCAGATACAGCGAAATATCGCTGCGGAAATTGATCCAGAGGTCCCCTACAGAGAAGCAGTGGCACGAGGCGCAACGGCACTCTTTGGAGAGAAGTATGGGGATGTAGTTCGTGTGGTCACGTTCGATCCAGCGTTCTCTGTAGAATTATGTGGGGGGACTCATGTGCAGGCCACGGGTGAAATAGGACTTTTCATCTTGCAATCCGAAGGCTCAATTGCCACGGGGGTCCGCCGCGTTGAAGCCATAGCGGGAGTAGACGCAGTCGATATGGTGACCCGGGAGCGGACCTCACTGGAGCAAACCAGAAGGCAGTTCAGGGGATTAAGGCGCCCCGTGGAGGAGTCTGTGGCAGAGCTCCTTGAAGCGAATCGTCTTCTTCAGAAGGAGGTGGAAAAACTTCGTCATGAACGACTTTCTGCGCAGTTGGATGGAGTACTAGACAGTATGGTCACCGTAGATGATATTCATTTGGCTACCGGGCAGATTGACGATGCAGATATGGATATGTTGCGGGCACAGGGGCAGGAGCTACGGCAGCGCCTGAATGCATCCAGTGTAGGGATCTTGGGTGCAAGGGATCCCGGTGGGCAAAAAGCTTATTTGGTGGCTGTTGTGACGGATGACTTATTATCCAAGGGCGTGAATGCAGGGAAGATAGCTGGTCACTTTGCGCGTCAAATTGGCGGTGGGGGTGGGGGCCGGCCGGAGCTTGCCACAGCGGGTGGACGAGAGCCTGAAAAGCTAGGTGCTGTGCTCGAGAATGCACCAGAGTTGATTCGCAGCGTATTGCCTGCATCGGCATAATCACGAACAAACCACTTTCCGTGTTCGTTGACGGGCGTTTCGGAGGGGTGCCGGAGTGGTCGAACGGGGTGGTCTCGAAAACCATTGTAGGCAATGCCTACCGGGGGTTCGAATCCCTCCCCCTCCGCTTTCTTCTGAGATGTGGGTGTACCCGATCAAGCACAAGGCTACCTCAGAAGGCCTATCTTCTGAAAGAGTCCGTCTGTTCCCGAATCTTAACCTCACGATCGATGGTGATCCAATGAGAGATAATTGAGCGTTCGTGCTCAATCGGTTCAATCTTTGTTCGCATGGTTCACAGGCTGTCAAAATCTCTGATTGCTTTTACGATTGCATTCCTGGTCCCCTCGTCTGTTCTGGGGCAATACTACGAACCTGTTGTGCGGCCGCTGGGGAGTAAATATCGCGTCCATAAGACACGGCATTTTGAGATCATTTTTGAAGAAGGAAGTGAGGTAGAGGCCTGGCAGACTGCGCTCATCTTAGAGCGAACACTCCCCGAGGCACAGTCTCTTTCCGGGTTGGCTGGGAAGATGTGGATGCCGGTGGTCCTGAACAACTCCAGTGATCGAGCCAACGGGTACGTCCATACCCATCCATTCCGACAAGAGATCGAAGTTCCTCACATTAAGGGGAACCGGATAGGGACAAGGTCCGATTCATGGATTGAAGCAGTTGTGACGCATGAGTTGGTACATGCCACACAAGCGCAGGCAAGCGGGCCGTGGGGGGTGGGAAAGGTCCTTCATTGGTTTGCCCCCGATGCTGCGCGCGCATTGAATCTATCTTTGCCGCCAGGCCTGAATGAAGGAGCCGCAGTTTATTTTGAGAGCCCAGGACCTCACGGCGCGGGGCGGTTGAATGATGCTCGATTTCAAATGCAGTATCGCGCTGCAGCGGCGTCGGAGCGCCCATGGAGCCTGTCACAGCTATTCGAGTCATCCCGGTATGGTTTTCACGCCAATCGTCACTATATCGGAGGTGCCAATTTTTTTGCCTGGCAGTATTCAAAGGACCAGGGTCTCTTCTTTGAAAAGATGCGGACCCGGCGGTTTCGTAACCCAGTCCGATCAACGGGGTTGGATTTACGCCGCACAACTGGCCAGCCTTTAAGTGAATTGGTTACTGAGTTTCGGCAGGAGACATCGACTACGCTAGTCCATCGACGTCCAAGGTTGCCAGATCCTATTGTAGAAAGTCCGGGTATCCTGCAACGTCGGCCACAATGGTTGAATGATTCGACACTCGTTGTATACCGGAGAGGCCTGAATGAAACTCCGGGACTGTATAGTCTGGATATTGAGAGCGGAGCCACTAAACGAATTCACTCCGTCCTGTTACCCGAAGATGCATGGTTTAGCGTAGCAGATAGCGTCATACTCTATTCCCGCTATGTTCCAGATCGGTTTTCTACGCTGGCTTCATCTTCAGATATATTCGAGTACGATTTATCTAAGAATCGGGAGAGACGTCTAACTGATGGAGCTCGCGCCCATGTCCCTGTACAGAGCTCCTCTGGTATTTGGGCACTTCAAAATGATGGACAACGCAACACCTGGATTGAGGTTGATGCGGTTGGCGGTATTCAGACGATTCGCGGCCGAAGTCAGGCAGATCTTATCCAGATCGCGCCCTCGGCGGAAACCACTGCCGTCCTAGTTCGACATGATCGGGCACAGGCAATTTATCGTGCGGATTCAAGCGGGGTGTTGGAGCCATGGATTTTCATGGATGGTGCAGCGATTCGTGAGCTATCATGGAGTTCGGATGGACGATACCTCATCTTTACCGCAGAGTGGGGCAGCGTAACAAACGTTTTTTGTCATACATAGGAATCGAAGCGTACCCTGCCG
>JAPPBZ010000084.1 GCA_026702635.1 Bacteroidota bacterium | reverse complement strand
CAAGGAGGGTGTCTTGATCTACAAAGGCGGCATTGACGATCAGCCGCGCGCCAGCTATGAAAAGACCAAGTTGGCCAACAACTATGTCCGTGCGGCTTTGGAAGAGGCCATGAATGGCGATAAGGTGTCCGTGACGACCTCCCGGCCGTACGGATGCTCCGTGAAATACAAGAAATAGTGCCAAGCATGCGCCCGGCTGGCGTAGCCAGCCTACGGCTGTACATCAGTGTGTGCTCACGAACTACGTGGTCAGTCGAAAAAGCAGCAGGTGTTTCGGGCAAAAACCTGGAGCCAAGCGTGATTCACTTGCCTCGAGATGTCGTGGCGGTTCTGCTCAGGGCCGCAACCCACTGAACACCGTAGGTTATTAGAGACACCGCAAGAATCAGCATCAGGCCTGTGGTGAGGACCGAAAAGACTGGCGCTGTCAATGGTGGAATCGTGTGCGAACCCGGCAATGCCAAATACATGAGTAACCGGTGCAAAATGAAGGCCAGCACGGCGATTGCCATAAGCCAGTGCTTGGGATGGTCGAGGTTGAATATGTTCATGTCTTCGTTGTGACCTAGAGTGTCCTTTTGTCGAGTGCCAATTACAATTTAAGGCGATGTCAATTCGTTTGAAAAATAGACGGCGAAAGTGAGAGGTTCAATAAGAGCCCCTTTCCTGTCAAGCGCGCGAATCACGAGTCTCTGCACTTACCTGGTCGGTGTTCAAGCATCCGTCACCGTCTGTTCAGGTTCAACATTTTGGAATGAAGCTACAAGTCTAGCCTCATTTTGTGCAATGGAGTCCAATATCCTTGCCTCGCTTTTTTCAATAGAGCGAGAAACCCGACGGGTGATCAGTAAGATTATTCCGTACAGAACTCCAAAGATGGCAAGTAGAAGGACTGCAATGATGAGGAGGGTGATAATGATTTCAAAAGGACCTAGATCATACATGATTTTGAGATTGATTTGTCTTACCAGTTCCGGATACACAACACCTGCCCACTCGGCGCCTAAACGTCCGTCACCTTCTGTTAATTTTCAGTGTTTTTGAAGGAAGCTGCAAGTCTGGTCTCGCGTTGTGCAATAGAGGTCATAATTCTGGCCTCACTTTGTTCTATGGAGCGAGAAACCTTCCGGTTGATCAGTAAACTAATGCCGTACAGAATTCCAAAGTTGACAAGCAAAACGACTGCGATGATGGAGATCATGAGGGTTCCAAAAGGACCTAGGTCATAAATAATTTTGAGGTTGATCTACCGTGTCGGTTCCTGACACACAACACTTGCCCACATGGCACTTATGCATTCGTCCCCTTCTGTTCAGTTTCAATGTTTTCGAAGGAAGTTGCAAGTCTGGCATCACTTTGTGCAATAGAGGTCATAATTCTGGCCTCGCTTTGTTCTATGGAGCGAGAAACCCGCCGGGTGATTAGTGAAATTCCACCGTATATAACTCCAATGAGGACAAGTGAGTAGACTGCGAGGACAAGGGGGTCATATGGGAAAAATAGCATGCTATCGATCTGTTAAACCTGTTTTATTTTGTCGATTCCTCGTACACATCGCAATGGCTTACGACAGGTCGGTCAGAACCACGTTTAGAAACACCGACAGGATTCGAAACGGGATCAGTCGTGTCGCGTACACAAAAACGCGTACTTACGCCGCTTTTTCCCATGCTGTTTCCCAACGGGAGAATACCAATTCTCGTGCAGCGTTTAAGTTCCAGTCTTTCCGAGAAACAGGGGTCACGCCGGGAGGCTTTTTCTGAGGATTCTTAATTTCAACTGTGCTAATTTCGAAAACACCTAAAGCCTATCTGTAGCAGCGGGATCCTTGGGAATGCTATATGATCTTCAAAGAGTGGGACTGAGTTAAAGGCGGCAAGGCTATTTTAAGGTCTCAGCGTTACGTCAGACGATACCATTGCTCCTGGATCTAGGGTCCAATCATTCAACCATAACTATGCGACGCACAATTCTGATTACAGGTGCCAGTACAGGCATAGGTGCCGAAACGGCCCGGTGCCTTGCCAAGGGCAATACACTGATTCTCCACCACAATCAATCTCCGATTGAGCCCGTGGTGGAAGATGTACAGGCTATGGGTGGCACTGCCTATACATCCCAAGCTGATCTCACGAGTGAAGCCGGGTGTCACTCCCTGATGCAGGAGGTGAACCGTATTACAGAACACCTTGATGTGTTGGTCAATAATGCAGGAAGTCTGCTTCAGCGCCACATGGTTGAAGAGGTGACTTGGTCACTCATGGAGCGCATCTTTACACTGAATACCTATTCGGCGATGTTGCTTACAAAGCTGTGTGTTCCATTGTTACGGAAAGGAAATTCACCCAGTATCGTGAATATAACTTCGATTGCAATGCGGCATGGCGCACCTACGGCAACGGTGTATGGGGCCGCAAAAGGAGCGATGGACTCGTTCACGCGCGGGTCGGCACGCGAGCTTGCTCGAGACATTCGCGTCAATGCGGTTGCCCCTGGTGTGATTCTCACACCATTTCATGATCGCTATTCCACTGACGAAAAATTGGCTGCTATGGCTAACGATACACCTGTGGGCTTCAATGGTGAAAGTGATCATATCGCGCAGACGGTAAAACTTCTGATCGAAAACTCCTTCATCACCGGCGAGACCATAGATGTCAATGGTGGGTTGTTTATGCGCTAATCACCATTCTTCTTTGTGACCTGGAGCACATCGTGAAAGCCGTCACGTAACGGTCAATCTCAAAAAGCATATCAGGATTATCTTCTGGGCGTGTGAACCTATGCTGCGTCAAATTGTCTTAGTTTCGTCACTAACTACCTGCAGCAGTTTGTTGCCACTCAGAACAGTTGAGAATATTTTAGCAAGGCTCCCTAATAATTCGTAATGAAACACCTCCTGTTAATTATTGCAAGCCTCCTTTTTGTGGGTGTCTCTTTGGCACAGTATAACATGACCGGGACCGTCGTCACGCTTGATATCGGCGACTCATTACCCGGTGCTTCTGTGGTTCTAGAGGGCACGTCTCGTGGAACTACAACGGATACAGAAGGACATTTTAAACTCTCCGACATTTCGCCTGGCACTTACACAATCACCGTCTCCTTTGTGGGCTATGAAAATGCATCACAGGTGGTGACTGTGCGGAGTGCAGATATCGTGCTGAATTTTGAACTTGAGTCTACCAGTGTGGCCCTGGAGGGCTTGGAAGTATTTTCTTCGAGAGCATTGGAGCAGCGGACTCCGGTTTCCTTCACGACGCTGGGGCGAGCAGAGTTGCGGCGTGATCTTGGTTCCCGTGATGTGCCACTGGTGCTCAACAGCGCACCGTCAGTATACAGTACGGCGCAGGGAGGTGGTGCGGGTGACGCGCGCGTGAATGTACGCGGGTTCAATCAGCGCAATATTGCCATCATGGTCAACGGGATTCCGACCAATGACATGGAAAATGGCTGGCTTTACTGGTCAAACTGGGATGGTTTAGGGGAGGTGATAAACTCCATCCAGCTTCAACGTGGCCTGTCTGTTGTCACACTGGCGACGCCGTCCATTGGTGGTACAATGAATATCCTTACCGATCCGGCACGCAATACCCGACAAGTACTTCTCAGACAGGAATTTGGGAACGATGGGCTTCGTAAGACCAACCTCGTACTGTCTTCCGGGCTTATTAATGGTAAGGTTGCCGTGACCGTATCCGGGGTTCGAAAGACGGGACGGGGGTATGTGGACGGAACGTGGACGGACATGTGGTCCTATTACGCTGCAGTCGGTTGGAATGTAAGCAGTAGGCATCGCATAGACTTTTTTGCAATCGGCACACCTCAGCGCCATGGACAAAACCTGTTCCGGCAGAATATTGCTGCCTACGACCACGGTTTCGCAAGAAAAGTGTTTGAGCGGGATGGATTGGATGAAGAGACGATAGGCGATATTCTGCGGAAATTCCCGGAAAGAGGGCGGCGCTGGAATCAAAACATCGGTGCCGTTTCAGAGAGCTATACACGGGATCAGCACAATGGCTTTGGGCCCGCGCGGCGGAAGAATGCCGAATATATAGATGAAATTGAGAATTTCTTTCACAAGCCCATTGTGAGTTTAAGCCATTTTGGACAGTTGACAGACAAGTCTCTGCTTTCCACTACCCTGTATTATTCGGGAGGAAAGGGCGGTGGCTCTGGACGCCATGGTGCGCTAATCCAGAATTATGATGGCCCATCCCCGGTTCCCGACTATGATGCAACGATTCAGTGGAACAGAGAGAATGGACAGTCTTTCGGCATAATCCGAAACCGTCATAATGTACAGTGGACATTGGGAGCTATTTCCAAGTTGACTCACCAGGTGAACAGTCGCTTCAAGTTGGAGTTGGGGCTCGACTGGCGTGCGGCGGAAATCCAGCATTTCAGTACGGTGAGGGATCTACTCGGAGGGAATGGGTATTTGCGAATTGGAGATAGTGACTTCTGGGATCCGGAAGAGCAGGTCCGGCAACTGGGTGAGCGCTTTGAGTACAATGATGAAGTGACGGTGGATTGGATCGGCGGATTTCTGCAGGGGCAGTATGACGCAGGCCCATGGAGTGGTTTTGCAGTAGCAGGCTATTCCAGCGTGAAGTATTCGTTTGAAGATTTCTTTACCGATGACGGGAATGGGGAATTTTTCATGGCGTCGCCACCTTCCATTGGCGGGTATCAGGTTAAAGGTGGCGTAAGCTATAGCCTGAATGATGCGGTCTCCGTCTATGCAAATTCAGGCTATATCTCCAAAGTGCCTGTTTTTGATGGTGTCATAGATGCCATCTCGGGCAGCATAAACCCAGACCCTCAGAACGAAACATTCGTCGGGATAGAAAGCGGTATGAGTTTCAGGTCTCTCAACAAAAAAATGACGGCGAAGCTCAATCTCTATCACACGACTTGGAATGATCGTACGGTGACCCGCAACCTCGTGGAGCAAAGCGGTAATGATGAACTTGTAAGTATCAAAGGGCTGAATGCACTGCACAAAGGAATCGAAGGGGAGCTTGCCTGGCAGCCGGTGGATTTCGTGCGTGTGGATGGCGCTTTTTCTTTGGGTGACTGGCGTTACACCGACGATGTGTCGGGTACCTACACGCTTGATCGTTCCAATCCGGATAGTCAGCAGCAGGTGTCGCTTCCCTTGAGTGGCGTCAAGGTGGGGGATGCCCCCCAGACACAGGCTGCCTACGCAATAACGGCGTTCCCGCATTCCGGGCTACATGTTAAGTTAACGGGACGCTCCTACACTCGGCATTTTGCAGATTTTGATCCCGCAGGATATAGTGACCGGAGGAGTACCGTATGGGAAGCACCTGGATATACGGTGTTTGATTTGCAGGCTGGCTATGATTTTGACAGAGGACGTTACGGCATTCGCTTGTTTCTGCACGTTTTCAACCTAACTGATGCATTCTATGTGCAGGATGCTGTAAATAATTCCCGCTTTCACGCCTACATTGAGAATGGTTCGAATATGGGGAGGGCAGACGATGCAGAGGTATTCCTTGGTTTACCCAGAACATTTAACGTTGGGACACGCATCACCTTCCACTGAGACGGGGGATCATATTGACGCTCGAAGGTAGTTAACTCGATCGTATCGTCCGCACGAATGGTAATGGTAAGGGCCACCAAGCCAGAGCGGTTCTGCGTGAAGAGGTAAAGGACCCCTCTCCTCGACACCTTCAATTTCTGTAGAAGATACTACGTATCTGAAAGTGTACGGCCGCTACTGAACGACCGTAAAGGGAACACTTGCCATTGTATGCTCCCACATCATAGAAAGCACGCCACCTGCTTCCGTCACATCAAAAAACCCAATCGTGAATTGATCAGCGCTGTGAGTCATCTCACTCACCGTCATGGGAACACGCACGACATCTTTGTCAGCAGTATAGCCATAAGCTCCCCAGATTCCGTCCCCGGGAGCTCGGCCCGATTCTTTGGCCGCATGCGTAGAAAGAATAAAGGTCCAGCTATCTTGGCTTAAATCAATGAATACACTGTATTCACCGGCCGCAATCTGGACATCGCCAATCATGAGGGGAACCTCAGTGTGCAACCGTGTTGATTTGTTTGCACCCGCGCGCCAGACTGGCGCAGGCCCGGTCACCATCGTACCATAATCTTCGTCAGAGCCAAAGATTCCTGTGCGGCCACGAAGGATTGGGCGCCCATAGTCAACAATGATCCACGCTTCTCCAATCTGCGTCGATGCTTCGCCGCGAGGGGAGGAAGGCCGCTGAGAAAACGCGTCACTGGCTCCAAATAAGAGAAATGCCAACAGGAAGAGTGCAGTACTGAATCGGTACATGAGAATGTGTAAGAGATATGTTTTTCGGCTCTGTCTACGCAGGGGCTGCACTCCTGTTTCCTTGGTCAGCTTTCCGGCGCCAAAGTGTTCATCACTACATATGTACTGACATTCGGCTCCCGGTCACGCGACATGCATCGGGATTCGTTCTACGGTTTGTTGCGTCAACGTTGCTACGTTTATCAGAGATCTGTAGAGTGTACGTTGGATGATTCACACAGTAGGTCTTTCCATGCCGGTTGAGACAGACTTCAATCTGGATCCAACTCATACGATTGCACTGCTACTGCGTCTTGTACAGTATTTCATGCCGACCCCGAACTCGTTTCAACTACTCTATCGGAGTTCCAATAATTACCATGTCTGGTGCGATGAATGCACTGGCATAACTTTTCTCAACCGCCTCCAAGAAAAGCTCGGCATCATCCCGATTGATAAAGTTTCCGAGTCGAACGCGATAGTAAGGGGCACGGAAATCCTGATAGACTGGTGGTTCCAATTCGATTTGTGGATATAACTCATGGAGTAAGTCATCCTTGACAAAATCCCGCCACCATGCCAAAGCACCTTCGACCACTTTGTCTGCCTCCTGTTTGTCTAGTGTAGATATAATCTGAATTCGAAAACCAGATTGCGCATCCGAAGGATCGAACAACAGAAGGTCTGCAGATAGCAGCACCTCAGGAACGTCGTGTTGGATCATATTTGAAGGATCTTCCAACTGTTCCTGGTACGCTTCTGGATTGAAGTCCTCATACTCGGTCCAGTCGATCGGCACTTCATCCCCGACTTTTGTGTCCATCGTATCAACAAGCGACCTTGATCCTGGAGCGGAGCAGCCGACTACGCTAAGCAGCAAGAGTATCAGGATCCAGCCACGATT
>JAPPBZ010000097.1:377-7228 GCA_026702635.1 Bacteroidota bacterium | reverse complement strand
TGAGAGATTAATTTGTCACGAACGGTTTGAACAATGTTGCGATCCCTCCCACTCGACTCATAGCGCTTGTATGGATACTGGTTGATATAAGACAGGAATGTTTGCACCAAGAACTTAAGATCCGTCGCCGCACCACCGGTCTCGATTAACCCCTCTCGGCTGGTCTTGTCCCGCAACTCGGGATTCCCTTCCTGCGTGATGTCTATCGAGCCCAATATCTGGTCATTACTAAAAAAATTGCCCGCTCGCCCAGTACCACGAGTGACGTCAATGCTCAGCCAGTCGTCATCCGGATCTCCGTAGGGATATACTCGCATGCGATCCCGATATAAATAAATCCGGTGAGTCTTGAGCAACCTCTTTTCGTCTGAGGTCAGCGCATATCGGTTTTGCAGACCTCGCGAAAAATCAAAGATGTGGAACTGGAATACAATATCTCCACACTTGAATCTTAAGTCAGCCGCCGCATTGTCTTTGGTACTCTTCCCGAATCGTTGTCGCCATATCCACAGGCCTGTTATCTTAGAATCCTGCAGGCTGATTTCATGCTTGTTATCCCCGATTGTATACATGAAAGAGTTTGTCGCGGAATCGAACCGACCATCAATGCTCAGCACCGCCTTGTCCTCAATCAACGCCGCCAGCGTCTCTCGACTGTCGGTCCCAAACCGCCGCCGTTTTTTGTTGCATACAATGACGATCTCGAGACTATCGGGTGCATCGTGACCGGTAATCCTGGATACGGGATCTGTCAAGCTGTACACATCCCCACACAATTGCTCAATTATATTGTCGTCCCAGACCCCCCTCAGGTTTCGTATCTCGATCTCGGTACCATTCTGCGTTCCAGGAAAGGTTTGGGGATCACGCTGCACATACTCGATCTTGATCTCGTCTAGGAAAACGGGGGTGTCTCGGTTATTCTCGGACACAAACTCGTTGTCGAACTGAGAAAAGTCGTAGTACAATACACTTTCGTGATCGTGGCTGGCCGGACGTGTCGTGACCGTAAACACCATTCCCAATTTGAGGACAGCGAAGCGGCCAATACCCTTGTCGCCATGGATAACTCGTTTCTTCCCTTGAGTCCTTCCCCTGCCCTTCTTTTTATTAAGATATTTTCTAGGAGCGGCGGGATTCATCCACTGGGTCTGTACCACCTCCGGCGTCATTCCGATTCCGTCGTCTCGCACTACAATGCGAGAACCTACGTTGTGTGACATGTCCTCGTTGAAATCCTCAAACCTCACCTCAACCCGATCGGCATCCGCGTCGTAGGCGTTCTTGATCAGTTCGACCAAAGCTATTCTCTCGTTCTTGATCAACTGGTCGCCCAACATGCTCAGCAGTCGAGCGTAGGGGCGAATTGATAACGCTACTCGTTCCATTACTTCCTTTCAATGACAACAGATTCTCGGACAAGCCGATTGCGGGGATCATCCAACGTCAGGCGGTCCATTGATGAAAATCCTTGACATGGAGGACCGCCCAACACAGCGTCCATCTCAACGGAGTCTATATCAAACCCCGCCCGCTCAAAACCCAGACTGACCCCACCAGCGCCTGCGAAAAGATCTATCCCGATTGGTCTCATTCAATGAGGTCTTCCCCCAGCACTTTATATTATAAAGTACGCCAATATAAGAAATACCCGCATTGTAGGCATGCTACATGGCCACGAGGCGAATCAATCCAAAATGAATCAATTTCAGGCATCTCGTTAACCTTTGCAAGGGTTCCCCAAATGGGGCATGTCGTCTTTTCCATGTGTTCTTCAGTGTCTGGTTGAAGTAAAATATGTCAGTCCTGTTGCCAGTAAAACCGGCCAAACCGGTTCAAATATCGGGCCAAAAATAGGTTTCTATAAATGACATTAAGGGGATCATCTGTATATTCAATTCACCTATTCATTTCGATGGATCGGATTTCACCCATGTCCTCTAACCCAGAGCCTCGATCACAATCAATTATTCTATGATAGATCAACTTTTTTCAACACGACAGGGCTACCGACCTGAGAATAAACCGATTACTGTACGTGAAGAAGCACCTAGGGAATTACGCGAAGCCATTCTCATGCTTGCCAAGCGTCTCGAAATGCGTGTCCACGATATGCGTGATGTAGTCTGTGAAGTTCTCCTAGTCACCCCCAATCCAGACAATCGGTCTGAGCACTTCGTTTGGTTGAAAATTGAACATCTCGTGTATGGTGCCGCTTGGTACAAAGTCTATGATGTTGCCGAATCTTTCTATACGAAACTTATGTCAGACGATCAGGAGGCCGCAATTGAGTTTGGGTGTCGACTAAACGAATTCTTCCTAGAGAAGGGTATAGGCTGGGAGATCCAAGGTGGTGAAATAGTCTACAGGGGCTCTGAAGTATTCGCCAACAGCACCCACAAAACTCCTCAATCTCTGGAGAAAGTTGGCTTCCTGCTTGCAGCAAGTGAGATGCGTGAGGCCCTAAGATGCATTTCGCGTCGTCCCGATGCAGACGTTACCGGTGCTATTCAACATGCAATGGTTGCGCTTGAGACAACGGCACGTGAAGTTGTTGGGGATCGCAAGTCGACGCTTGGCAAGCTTACTTCAGAGCTTAACTTGCCTGGCTCGCTTAAAGGAGCGATTGATAAACTCTGGGGGTATACATCTAACTGGGGACGCCATATTAGCGAGGGACAGAATATTGATTATGGAGAAGCAGAATTGGTCGTGGCCATCGCTGGCTCTCTGCGAATTTTTCGCCCAGCGGGAACTTGGGGAAACCGGCGCGCGAATCTCGGAAAAACAAGCCACCGGCAAAGCTACATTTTTCTAATGCAGCTACGACGGAAGATTCATTATCGATTCTAGTAAAACTGATTCAAGGGGATGTGGTGAAAAGCAAGCGACACCAGTATTACTTCTACGACGATCCTTCCGCCAATGACGGAATTGGGGTGACTAGAAAAGACATTCAGAGGATTTCGCAAGTGAGGAGTACTAAATCTTTGGATCATATCTCGCGAGTCCGTATTGTTTTTTTCGGGCAAATTGTAGCGCTCGAAATTTGGTAATTATGCACTTAACGGCGAGCTCGTTAAATACGTTTTGACGTATCATTGCCCGTTGTCTCCTTTAGCAAGCCTAAATCGGTTTTACATGAGTTTTATGTCCATTATTGGGATTATCCCTAAGTATTCCGAGCGAAGTGGCTCACCTCGTTCGGAAACGGTGGCCCGTTTACTCTCGATGTGCATACCTCGGTAGTATCAATGTGTGTGACGGCAAATTCTGGCTTGGCTGTTTGTTCCCGTGGGGCATATAATTCCATCTCCATTTTAGTAGCCCTGTCCTACTCGGCTGTTTTCCAGTAACGCTGATCCAGTTTTAGTGGCTCAACTGTTCCTGTGGAAATATGACGCATGATCTGTGCAGCATGGAAGCGCCCATTCTCAATGAACCAGCGGCTTGTACGGAGGCCACCACACACCGTCCCGGCGATGTACAGTCCCGGACGATTCGTTTCGAAGGTTTCCGCATGATGAAACGGGGTTCGGAACTCATCATCCTGGATGGCAATTTTTAGTGTCTCCAAGAAGGAATAATCCGGTCGATAACCAGTCATTGCAATTACAAAATCGTTGCCCAGAGAGAACGTACCCTTGGGGCCATTGAGCATCAACCGATCCGGTTCGATTGAGGTTACTTGGGTATCGAAATGCACAGTAATGCTGCCTTCTCTGATACGGTTTTCAATGTCTGGCTTGATCCAGTATTTGATTTTATCAGACAGGGAATTTCCGCGATGAATGAGGTTCACTTCAGCGCCGTAATGATAGCATTCAAGTGCAGCTTTGGCGGCTGAATTTTTTGCTCCGATCACTGCCACTCGCTGCCCGGCATAAGGATAGGGCTCGCGATAATAGTGTGTGACCTTGGGGAGCTCTTCACCAGGAACGTTGAGGAAGTTCGGAATATCGAAAAATCCAGTGACCACGACAACTTTACGACAGGGGTATGCCCCTTTGCTGGTTACGACTGAGAAGTGGTTGTCCGTACCATCTACACGCTGTACTCGCTCGTAGAGTCGTACGTCTAGGGATTCCACATCGGCAACCCGGCAATAATATTTCAGGGCTTCCGGGCGGGTAGGCTTGGTAGATAGAGTTGGGAAGGGGTGGCCGCCGATCTCAAGGAGCTCAGCTGTGGAAAAGAATTCCATGTGGGTTGGATAACCAACCAGTGAATTGACTAATGCTCCCTTTTCAATGATCATGGCACTCAGGTTATGTCTTGCAGCCTGAATACCACAGGCTAGGCCCACGGGGCCAGCTCCTATGATTACCAGGTCCTTCATGAGCAGTGTAATAGGTGGGGCATGGTTGGTACAGATCTAGGAAGGCGAATGTCTGAGTTGCTGAAAAAAATCCCGAAGTAACTCTTCTGCCTGATCCGCCTCTATCCCGCTGACTACATCTACCTGATGGTTGAGGCGCTCATCTTGTGGAATGTTATATAGGGTAGAGGCGCTGCCCGCTTTGGCATCCATCGCACCAAAACATAGGCGATCCAACCGGGCCAGCACAATTGCACCCGCGCACATCGGACATGGTTCAAGAGTGACATAGAGTGTGCAGCCTTTAAGGATTTTGGATTGGAGGGTTTCGCATGCTGCAGTGATGGCGATCATTTCTGCGTGGGCAGTTGGGTCTTCGAGGGATTCAACTAGGTTATGCCCCCGTCCCACAATCTGCTTTCCGTGCACAACGACAGCTCCAACAGGTACCTCTCCCTTTTCTTTTGCCTGCTCAGCCTGCTGAAGAGCAGAGCGCATAAAGCGGCGATCTGGTTCAAGCAACCGCGAAAGTGCCATACTCTTTATGGAGTACGCCGTGTACCGATAAACCGTAAAACGAGACCAACCACAAAAAGGATAATCAAGATCGGAACCGCAGCCTTGGCTAGGCCTACGACTAGCCCGAGAATGAGATCAAACAGCAGGATCACTACCAAAGCCACTATCGCAATGATAATCCAGTTTAGAATCCGGTCAAGCCTCATCGATATAAGAGTTTGAAAGTCACTCGCGAGATACGATAAAGTACTCGGATGCCGTGATAGCTGTTCCATTCTGATTGAATCCACCAATCAGAATTACAGACTGTATCCCGACAGAAATAGCGGTATGATGGTAGCGGTACACCATCGCCTGAGAAGGTTTCATGGAAAAAAACAGATCGGTTTGTTCGTGGAGCAGTTCGATGTCCGTAGTGATCTCAGAGGATTCAAGATGGCCACCGAAAGCCGCAAACAGCCCACTCAGAACGGGAGCCGTTGCATGTGCTGTACGTGGAGTCAGTAGCCCGGGTAGCTGAGATAGGGTTCGCCCAGCGCCAGGTAGATACTTTATGCGCATATTTCCATTTACAGCTGTTCCATCGTCGAATTGGCTTCCTAATATAAAGTACGTATCATGTGCGGCTTCGGTTACAGTGTGGCCGGCAATTGGATGATCGATGAATGGAGCGGAATTGATCGTATTCAATGCGGTCAGCCCGTCAAGTTCAACCTTGAAAGTACGCAGATCTCTACGCACCCCAAAGGAAGGATTCGAGCCATAGCGTACATCCCCATAGCCTCCTATAAGATCGAGCAGCCACTCGCCATTCGCCTCACGCACGATGGCTACATGGTTTGTTCGACGGATTGGCTGCCCCTGTACAGGAATCTCACTGAACGCAGGCTCACGTCCGGCAGGAGTATAAAGTTCTACGGTTTCGATCAAATCGCTTACTCGGCTAGGAGAGTCGATCCGGCTCCCCCCAACAATGAGTATTTGGCCATCTGGAAGCACAGTGGCAGTATGTCCGGTCCGTGGTGTACGTAAACGATCTTGCATTTGACTAAAGGTGCCGGATCTGCGATTCAAGAGGAATGATTCTCCCTGTGCAGGGCCCCCTCGCCGACGGGTTCCCCCGGTAACCATCAGATTCCCGTTACGAAGGCGTGCAAGTGAGTGACCTCCTCGTCCATCTGGCAGTTCAGGTGCATTCCGGGAAATGAGATGGGGCAGGTAAGCCGCATAGGCAGTATCTCTTCGGGAAACTCCCTCCTGATCGGTTGCTTCCAGGAAAAACGTATTCAGTCCAAGGCGTAGATTGATTGAGGCTTGCCAGTACGCAGGTCCCGGGGGAGCGGGATCCATGGGAATGCCGTTCAGAAGCACTCCCTGCACTGCCCGAAAGTGTATAGATTGTACCCGGAGCGTAATAACCCTGGACGTTTGCACCTCAGTCAAATCAGGCTCAACCACCACAAGCTCCGGCTCGGAGGTCTCTATAAACGGTCTCTCACATCCGAGAAATATCAGTCCAACCAGCCACCAATTACGCATGAGTCAATTCAATCTTCAAAGAGGGGGGCAGCGTAGGTTACATGATCAAGCGTGAGCGCATGCGCGGGTGCTGCTGGACCAGCTTCGCGCCGGTCCTGGGACGCCAGAATATCCCTCAGATCTTGGACAGATCTTTGTCCACATCCGATTTCTATTAGGGTCCCGGCCAGAGAGCGCACCATTCCATGCAGGAAACGGTTTGCTTCAATGACAAATTTCCAATACCCGGGTAATGCTTCGGGTTCCCACTGTGCGTAGTATATGGTGCAGACACGATTGGTCGTTGCACTCCGTGTTCGGCAGAATGCCCCAAAGTGATGGGTGCCAATCAGCAGGTCGCAGGCACGATTCATACAGTCATAGTCTAACGCAGCAGGTATAAACAGGCGCTGATTACGGTCAAGTGCCAGCGGAACACTAGAAATATGATAATGATACGTTCGTCTCATTGCATCGTAACGTGAATGAAAGCCGT
>JAPPBZ010000097.1:0-367 GCA_026702635.1 Bacteroidota bacterium | reverse complement strand
CCCCATTGCCGTACGTGCAGCGGCAATGGGGGGAGGGAGCAAGCCATTCAATGCACGGACTAGGCGCCGCCACTTTTCAGCGGGGATCGCCTGGCATTCAAAGTGAGCCACTTGCCCTCTCGCATGTACTCCTGCGTCTGTCCGCCCGGATCCCGTGATTTGGAGTTCATCGCAACGAAGAAACGTTCTCAAGGCTTCTTCTACCTCCGCCTGTATGGTGGGATGAGCCTTTTGTCGTTGCCATCCGCTATATTTTGAACCATCATATTCCAATAGTAGCGCGTACACAGGCATTGAAAGGGGGGAATCAAAAAGATGAATGGAGAATTTCGCCGAATCCAGACCACATATTTGTACACGAAATGAT
>JAPPBZ010000262.1 GCA_026702635.1 Bacteroidota bacterium | reverse complement strand
GAGACGGTCAAGCAGTGTATTATAGCCATGCTCAAAAGCACGTTTGAGAGGATAGATACTAGCACGCATCAGGAATTCATCTGGGCGATTCCATTCCCGAAGCAAGTCATTCACGCTCTCGCTGCGCAAATTGCTCCACCAGTGATCCCAAATACTACTTCGAAATGCCCCCATCAGGGATAGATTGGTCGGCCCGATATCCATATAGTTTGTGATGCGTGCATTAAACGAAATGGGGTCTATCTGTACTTCGATGGGGTGAGCAGCTCTTAGCGAATGTTCCGCATTGATAATTCCGGCCAAATAGCTTCCATGTTCTACGTTAAACCCTGCTTTTCTGACTGAGACCTGGTCAATTGCAAACGGGTTGAATATTCCAAACAGGCCCAAATGGATGGGTTCAAAAACAGCACTTTCATCTAATCTGAATTGGTGCTCTCCGAGCCCACCACCTTGTATATGAATGTCGCTAGTGTTTAGGTCAACGTAGATTCCCGCTATATCCCTAAGGTTCCGCACAACATCAGAGGTCCCCAGTCCGGTTATCTGCCTCAGATCGGCAGAGCCTCGGGTGTCCATTTCATAAGGGCGAACATCAAACGAAAAAAAATCAGAAGACAGGGGTGTGGCAGTTACTTGCAGGGGGCGCTCTTCGAGGATCCACTCGGTTAATGAGACATTGATGGTCAGGACGGAGTCAGCCAGCAGGTTGACCTCTCGTTCTTCGGTTAGATAGCCTATATGGCTGATGCGGATTTTTGCAGGTCTTCGAGGCTGAGTTGAGAGGGCAAAATGACCGTTGAAGTTGGAGGTTGTGCCTTCCTGGGTTCCAACAAGAGCGATATGTGCACCCCGGAGCGGGGTATCGTTTTTCACTGAGCGGACCTGACCCGTTAGTGTGGCTGTCTGGGTTGTATTAGGTTGGAGGAGAAACGTGCCGCTGGGCTGGCGGAAAAAAGAGACACCAGTCCCTTCAAGCAAATACTCCATATCAGATTCGGCATCGGCTGCAATGGGAGCAGACCATGAAGTATATCGGCCCTGCAAAGTATTAGATGCGTAGGAAAGGTCAACACCCCAAACGGATTGGAAGTGCCTGACTGCATCAAGAAGCGGTAGTTGAGACTGCGCGACCGAAACTGTGGTACTTCCGAGCGATGCGGCAGACAGAATGGCTACGCAACAAATCAGGGTGCGCACGAAACAAGGCTAACGACTTTTTAGAAGACGATTCTCGTGCGTGACGGATGGAGGATTAGCGTGGAGTGAGCAAAAATCCATTCGAAACTGCACGATACTCGCAGTGTAACGCGCAAATGTCCCGAATGATTTCTTCAACCGTTTCTGGAGACTCTTTGAGGATCCCAATAGGCTTGGATTTGAAAGATTCAAGATCCGGCGATTCGAGTGTAATCTCCACATCATAGCGCCGTTCAATCTCTCGGGCAACTTTCCCAAGGGGTTGATCAGAAAACTTGAAGCCGCCATCGACCCATGCCAATTTTTCCATCGATGCCTCAGCTCCCTGTGTGACTAAGGGGCGCTGACCGACGGGCTGTATTCTAGCGGACTGTCCAGCAGTCAAAACCACAGCTAGATCGGCACTAGTGCGAGGAGCTACCTGAACTCGCCCTGACTCAACGGTTACATCGGTGGCTGCATTAAGCTCATCAGGCCACGACCGAACGTTAAACGACGTACCTAATACCTTCGTTTGTGCGTCAAAGGTCTCAACGGTGAATGGGGTTGAACTACGTTCTACGTCAAGGAAAATCTCTCCCTCCTGTAGGATCAATTCCCGGGATGATTCTCCAAAATTCTTGCTGTATTCAATACGCGTGCCACTGTTGAGAAGCACGGTACTCCCGTCAGGCAATTGATGCGTAAGTTGCTCACCATATGGGGCAAAAACGGAAGTAGGTTGTGTGAGTGTAATTCCAACGGCTATAACCAGCGCAATACATGCTGCCAGAGCGACGGCGCGAGGCCATGTAACAACTTGCATGTAGGCGGGTCTCGTGGCTTTCCGGATCAGCGGCCACATGTCACTGCCGACGCACTCAAATTCTTGTGCGGAGGGCTCACTGTCATAATAGGCTGCCGCAAGCTGCCACACCGTCAGGGTGTCGGGGATCTCAGAGAAATCCAGATGGCCTAGAATTTCGTCGGGCAGCGGGGAACTGGGATCAGTGTTCATGCACTTGGTGATCTTTTTGCAGTGCTTGCAACTTCGTACGAAGATCTCTTAGAGCGAGCATCACATGTGTGTTAACGGTCCGAGGTGTAAGATTCATGACAGTTGCGATCTCTGCGTGCGTGAGTCCCTCGAAACGACTAAGCTTAAAGGCTTGTCGGCGGCGAGGGGGGAGGCTGTCAATCCACTGACGGACATGTTCTTCGAGCATACCAAAGTCCACTTGCTCATCGGGGGCAGGATCATTTTCAGTTGCGACATCATCTGCATCTACGCCGTCCGAGTAATGTGAGTCACGGAACAGGTTGAGGGCTTTGTTCCGAACCATCGTGTACATGAGTGCGAGGAGGGACTTATCGGGGTCCAAGGTTGCCCGTTTTTCCCAAATCTTGACAAATACATCCTGCACAATATCCCGTGAAGCATCTTCATCTTTCGTGTAGCGCCAACAAAATCGAATAAGGGTGACGTTTACTTCCTCGAACAACTCCTGAAAAGCTTTTCGGTCCGACTCCGCCAAGCGCTTGCTTAGTTGTGAGAGCCTAGCCGACAGAGTGGCCGCTTGCCCTTCGTTTTTGCTCAGTTCAAGTTTTGGTTTCTGTGCTCGGTCCATATACACACTATCCCAGTTGAGTGACCAACTGCCATTTTTCTTGGAGGTCACGGGTCTCTTTAAGAGTATTCACACTGATAATTGGTATCTCTATATCTCTTGAGAGATTAGGGGCATTAAGTTAAAATTTTAATTTAACAGATATTGGCTTATTATCTTGAACTTTACTATGCCAGCACCCCTGCGAGGGTCGCTGTCATAAGGTTCGCCAATGTTCCAGCGAGCACTG
The DNA here is from genome assembly GCA_026702635.1 of Bacteroidota bacterium. Taxonomy (GTDB): domain Bacteria; phylum Bacteroidota; class Rhodothermia; order Rhodothermales; family Bin80; genus Bin80. The sequence goes on along the minus strand of JAPPBZ010000262.1, from coordinate 4,231 downwards.
CCTTGACTCCTAGCTCCGCAATGAGCGGGCGTTGGTTGGGTGCAAGTGGCCCAATTCCTCCGATTTGAATGGCTATAGAGGAGAAGTTGGCAAAGCCGCACAAGGCAAACGTCGCCATGGTAATCGATTTTTGTGAAATCGTTCCTGCCTGCATGATATCTGCAAGCTGCAGATAGGCGACAAATTCATTGGCTACGATTTTGTAACCAAGCATTGAACCGACTGTCACGATATCTTCAGACGGGATTCCAATCATCCATGCGATTGGTGCAAATCCCCATCCCAGGATTTTACCGAGTGTTAACTCTGCGCCGAACAAGCCTCCGCTCCATCCCAGAAGAAAATCAATCATTGCTAAAAGAGCGATGAATGCCAATAGGATTGCAGAAATATTCAATACGAGTTGCACTCCGTCACGCGCTCCCGTTGCGGCTGCATCGATCACATTTTTAGACTCAGTGAGTTTTGGGAGTTCAACCCTCCCCAGCGTGATGGGCTGACCCGTTTCGGGGACGAGAATTTTACTTAAAATGATTGCCGCGGGGGCAGCCATGAAGCTTGCTCCAAGGAGGTGTTCGGCGAATTTAAGTTGAGCCATGTCTAATGGGATTCCCTGCATCGCTGCGTATGGAATGGCTAAGAAGGCGATGTACGCGGCCATGACCCCTCCAGCCATTGTGGCCATACCGGCACTCATTAGGGTCATGATCTCTGAGCGGGTCATGTTTTCCAGATAGGGCCGAATAACAAGCGGAGCTTCGGTCTGACCGATGAAGACATTGGCGGCAACCGACAACGATTCTGCACCGCTGGATTTTAGGAGCTTTGAGACAGCCCTCGCCATTGCTTTGACGACCCACTGCATGAGACCTAGGTGGTATAAAATGGCCATCAACGATGCAAAGAAAATGATCGTGGGGAGGACTTGAAAGGCGATTGCACTTCCCCAACTTTGGCCGATGACTAAAGGGGTGCCCGGTTGCGTACTACCATCTGGAGGTAGTGCAATGTCTCCGAGAACAAACTGAGCTCCTTCCGTTGTGAATTGCAGTATTTTCACGAAGAAAGTGCTGACCCACGAAAAGACCACTTTGGGCCAGCCTAAAGGAGAAAAAAACTGCCCCATGGCATCTCCCTGGAGCACCAGGATTGCGATCACGATCTGAGCCAAGATCCCTAAAAAAATAAGACGCCAGTTTGCTAAACGGCGGTTTTCAGAGAATAGTAGTGCAAGACCAATGACAGTAGAAAGCCCGATAAGAGCACGGGAAGCAGAAACAGCAAATTCCATCAGAATAACTGGTGTTGAGAGTGGAAAGTAGTGGACTGTTTACTTTCTGATTATGTGTTGAAGATAAACCATTTTCCGTCAAGCCGAAGATGCGGCTGCGGATGCTTGCTCCGTGAGTACAACAGAATTATGGCGGTCGTTGAAGAGGGAGCTGCTTCAACAATTGAACTGGTGGCAAGATCGTCTAAATCAGACAGGATACTCTAATTCGGCTTATCAGGACCGGCATGATTTCAGGATTCCATGGGCCTGGAGCGCAACCCCGGTCGAATCTACAATGTTTTCCCTGGGAGGGATGATTTGTCCAGAAAATGAGTCGTAGACTCTTTGGCGATCCGTCAGTACAAGGTGAGGCTTGAGCAGACACCCGAATGACTGATGCATTCCATTGGAAAAGATGCGGTGAGGTTCCGTATGTTCGCACCTTCACAATCCAGACGAGACTCTGTGGCAGCTTACATTGTTTGGATTACGATTTAGTGATGTGCTCAGATGTACAAGTCACTGCTACATGATGACTCAAATCGATTTTTCCCCCTGTGGAATGCCTCCGCTACATTGAGAGTGCCAGTTATACGACGATTGAGATCAGGCATTGGGGACGTTAGTCAGCATTGTGATTGGCTCTATCATACTCCGGCTGATTTTCGAACTTTTCTCTAGACATGCCAGAATTTGATACAAAACCTATTCTCGCGGGGCTCAATGATCGGCAAAGAGAAGCCGTTCAAACGACCGAGGGACCTGTATTAGTTGTAGCTGGACCGGGTTCCGGGAAGACACGTGTTCTAACGTGCAGAATTGCATGGCTTCTGGCATCTGAAGTGACCCGCCCCTATCAAATTCTTGCGCTTACATTTACAAACAAGGCGGCACGCGAAATGCGTGAGCGTGTAGAGAAACTCCTGCCCGATGGAATGGCCAAGGGAATGTGGGTTGGGACCTTCCATGCACAGATGGTTCGACTGTTACGAGTGGAAGCGAAACACCTGGGGTTCACATCCGATTTTACGATCTACGATACAGGCGACTCAGAGCGTATTCTCAAACAACTCATTGAGGGGCACGACTATGATCCGAAGGTGATCAAGCCACGCGTAGTTCAGAATTATATTTCGGGAGCCAAAAACGCGCGACTGTCTCCAGATCAAATGGAGGTCCATGCAAAGTCCAAACAGGCCGAAGTCGCTGCAGATCTATATCTCCCTTACAATGCTGCCTTGCAGGCAGCGAATGCATTTGATTTTGACGATCTGCTGCTTAAACCGTTAGAGCTTTTCGAGAGGCAACCGGGTATACTTCAAAAATATCAGCAAAAATGGTCCCATGTATTGATTGATGAATATCAGGACACAAACCGGGTACAATATTTACTTGCTTATGCCCTAGCCAAGGAGCATCGCAATTTATGTGTGGTGGGTGATGATGCCCAAAGCATTTATGCATTTAGAGGCGCGGATATTCAAAACATCCTTTCATTCGAGGAAGACTTCGAAGAGGCAAGAGTCGTACGTCTTGAGCAGAATTACCGTTCGACAAAAAATATTCTCAGAGTAGCCGATTCGGTTATTGCGAAGAATGCCAATCAGATTAAGAAAACTCTATGGACGCAAAATGACCATGGAAATCCTATAACGTTGATTTCTGCAGCGCATGATCGGGATGAAGCACACCGAGCAGTGGAGATTATCAGAAGGGAAAGAGCCCAAAGTAATCTCAAACTCCAGGATTTTGCGGTTCTTTATCGAACGAATGCACAGAGTCGCACCTTCGAAGATGCGCTCCGCAGAGAGGGCTTACCATACAGAATTGTTGGCAGTCTCTCATTTTATCAGCGTAAAGAAATCAGGGACGCCATCGCGTATCTCCGACTTCTGGTCAACCCGAATGATATAGCAAGTTTTCAGCGAGTCGTGAACCATCCCAAAAGGGGGATTGGTTTGAAATCTCAGCAGAAGATCATTGAGTATGCAAGGCAACCAGAATATGACTTGCGCACTGCCCTCAGCGAAATTGAACGCGTGCCAATACCCAGGCGAGCTCAAAATGCACTGACCAATTTTGTCGCCCTCATCACAGATCATACGGTAGGAATGGAAACGGGTATGGATCTAGTTGAACTCGCTGCATCGCTTTTCCGAAAATCAGGCCTCATAGGAGATCTGGAACTGGATGAAACACAAAGCGGGGAAAGTAGATTGAGGAATGTCCACGAACTTCTTCAGGCCATCCAGGAGTATACAGAGGAAGATCAATCCCATACTTTGAGCAGCTATCTCCAATCAATTGCGCTGATGACCGACGCAGATACGGATAAATCTGATGCAGATAGTGTAACACTGATGACGCTTCACGCGTCCAAGGGGCTAGAATTTGAAGTGGTATTTATTGCAGGGCTGGAAGAGAGATTGCTTCCATTAATTCGTGGAGAGCAAGTAATCAGCCCATCTGATCTTGAAGAAGAGCGGAGACTATTCTATGTTGGGATTACGAGAGCAAAGTCCCGTTTGTACTTAGGGCAGGCCAAAGTTCGATCAAGATATGGGGGGCATGCAGAATACGCGGATCCGAGCCGGTTTATTGGAGAGATAGATCCCAGTGTCCTGAGCGCTCGTGCCACAGAGGGGACCCGAAAACATCGTGCTTGGCAGTCAGAGAAGTCATTTCGAGGTTCTCAAAATCGGTTGGGTGATCCTAGACGTTCCAGCTACAGCGGGCAACGTTTTCGAGTCACAAGTTCTAGGGCTTCTGGGCGTCCGGCAAAGAATTTCCAACCGGGAGATCCGTCCACCTTTAAGCTCGGCGTACGGGTGGACCATCAAGAGTATGGTTCAGGCAAGATCACGCATGTGGAAGGGCGTGGGGAGACGACTCCAGTTACCGTCGATTTCAGTAAATTTGGACGGAAACGACTCCGTGTGGCCTTTTCCCCGAGGAAAG
>JAPPBZ010000241.1 GCA_026702635.1 Bacteroidota bacterium | reverse complement strand
AATCTAGGTGAGGCGATTAAGCTTCTCAAGACCGCAACAAAAATTGAAGAAGACAGGCCGTTAGACTATGGTCCCCCGATGCCTGCAAAGCCGACATATGAACTCCTCGGTGAATACTACCTCAAGGCAAAAAATGGTGGGGATGCCATGAAAGCGTTTAAAGCTTCTCTAGGAAGAGCTCCCGGACGGTCACTATCCCTTGTTGGTTTATCTGCGGCAGCAAAGATGGAAGGAGATAAGGGGACATACCAAGAAGCAAAGTCCATGTTAGAGAAAAACTGGAAAAACGCGGATCCGAAAGCTGCACGCGGCAGTACGAAAGCCAATTAATCGCAGTCGGGTAGATCCAGAACTAACTCCCAATCAGAAGAAAGGCAGCTCCTGCCAGCAAGCCCCCGATGATCGGCCCCACGACGGGAATCCATGCATAGCTCCAATCGCTCCCTTCTTTGTTTTTGATTGGGACCAGCGCGTGGACAATACGTGGGCTGAGATCGCGTGCGGGATTGATCGCGTACCCCGTGGTTCCTCCTAACGTCAGCCCGATGGCCAGAACGACAATACCGACGGGAATGGCATCCAGTGCGCCAAGGCCCACATCCGGCTCCACAAGGTAGAGTACAGCGAACACCAGTACGAACGTGGCGATGATCTCGCTCAAGAGGTTTGAGGCATAGTTTCGAATTGCTGGAGCCGTGCAGAAAACCGCCCGCTTTACGTCCGCATCCTCGGTGGCATCAAAGTGATCCCGATAATGCAGCCATACCAGAAATGCCCCCAGGGCACCTCCCAAAAACTGTGCAGAAAGGTACAGGGGAACAGAACTCCACGAGAACTCGCCCGCAAGTGCAAGTCCAAGAGTTACCGCAGGGTTGATATGTGCGCCGCTGTACTTGGCGACAATAAACACCGCAATGAAGACGGCGACTCCCCAGCCAAAGTTGATCGCGAGCCAACCGGCGCCCTGGCCTTTGGTCTTTTTAAGTATTACGTTTGCAACGACAGCGTTTCCGAGAAGGAGCAGGATGGTCGTTCCAATCAGTTCTCCGATAAATGGACTCATGTTTCAGAATTTGGTTAAGATTTTCGGGCCCAACCTTTTGAGCGCTCAACTGCTTCTGCCCAGACCTCCATCCGTTCCAGTGCGGTTGAGCGGGGCATTTGGGGTTCAAAGGTCTGATCAATCTGCCATAACTTACTAATCGTATCTGTATCCGGCCATTGCCCCACGGCGATTCCGGCTAGATAGGCTGCTCCCAAGGCTGTGGTTTCACGTACGACCGGTCGAATCACGGGGACTCCGAGAATGTCTGCCTGAAACTGCATCAGCAGATTATTTGCAGTTGCCCCTCCATCCACACGCACCTCTTTCAGGTTTACACCTGCATCTGCTTCCATGGCTTTAATCACATCTGCGCTTTGGTAAGCGATGCTTTCGAGTGCTGCACGGGCAATATGAGCGGCACTGCTTCCGCGCGTCAATCCTGTGATAGTCCCACGCGCGTAGGGATCCCAGTGTGGAGCCCCCAATCCTGTGAATGCGGGGACAATTGTGACTCCACCGTTATCGCTTACCTGCGAGGCGAGTGCCTCAATGTCCGAGGATGAGCGAATGATTCCGAGTTCATCTCGGAGCCACTGCACCACTGCACCACCGACAAAAACACTTCCCTCAAGAGCGTACTGACTGTGATTCCCCAATTGCCATGCTACGGTGGTGAGGAGCCGATTTGTGGAGGGGACGGCATCTTCGCCCGTGTTCATAAGCAAAAAACAGCCGGTGCCATAGGTATTTTTTACCATACCAGGTTTTGTACATACCTGCCCGAAGAGTGCTGCCTGCTGGTCACCGGCGACTCCCGAAACAGGAATCGGAGCTCCCAAAAAATCTGTTTCTCCAAGGACGCCACTTGACGGGACAATAGAGGGTAGGATTTCAATTGGAATATCCAAGAGTGTACAGAGTTCTTCATCCCAGTCGTGGTGGTGGACATTACAGAGCAGCGTTCGGCTTGCATTCGAGACATCGGTACAGTATTGCTGGCCACCAGTCAGATTCCAGATCAGCCAGGTATCGATCGTACCGACACACAAACGCCCGGCTGCCGCCATATCCCGGGCATTGGGCACATGATCCAGGAGCCATTTGATTTTCGTTCCAGAGAAATAGGCGTCCAGTATCAGACCTGTACGCGCCTGAAATAAATCAGCATGTCCCGTCGAGCGTAATCGATCACATTCTTCAGCAGTGCGCCGATCCTGCCATACGATAGCATTGTGGATTGGCTGGCCAGTTGTCTTGTCCCACATCACCGTGGTTTCGCGCTGATTGGTGATGCCGATGGCTTTGATGTCCTCGGAGAGCAGGCCGCATTCTTGGAGGACTTGCTTGGCTACCGACAGCTGCGATTGCCAGATTTCGTTTGGGTTATGCTCAACCCATCCGGGCTGTGGATAGATCTGGGGGAATTCCTGTTGGGCCATTCCGACAATTGATCCATCCTGGTCAAAAATGATTGCACGGGAACTCGTGGTTCCCTGGTCCAGTGCGAGGATGTAAGACATGTACAAAGAAAGTAGATAATTCCCGAAATATACTAAGGAATGCAACCCGGTATACAGCTGATCGTAGTCAACAGAGGCCATCTCGGTATTGAATGGATACTCTGACCGTTATCACGGCAATTGCACTGCTCTTAATTGCCATCGGCATTGGGCATAAGGAAAATGGTTCCTGGGCGATCCTGGCTGGTTTTGCTTTAGCGGCCGGTGCTGTGATTGCAAGGCTCTGGTCAGGGGGAGGAGTGGTTCAGGTTGGAATTGAACTGCTTCGTGACACTGGGATCAGTTTACTGCTGGCTGCAACGTATATGGGAGTCAGAAAACTGGCAGACAGCGCGCGCCCCTTTGTTATTTTGGGGGTGGCCTCCCTAATTCTGTCGGGATTGCTCTTTGGTGCCAGATTCCTGTGGCAGTCAATTTGGGACCGGGATATGCAGTCTATTCTGGTAGAATTGGGGCCTGACGATACAATCGGTGAGGTAGAAGGAATCCTGAATCGCTTTGCACAGACATGGGAACGTGCATTTCCCACGGTTACTCTCTCCGAGGATGTCGATTTGGCCCAGGTGTACCTTGTTCAGGTATCGCCACGCCACATCAGATCCGTGATGGATGCACTTCGGGCAGATTCTGAGAATGTTGACCATGTGGAACTCAATATTGATGTACATCTCTCACTTCCTTCGTCGGATCGAATGCCAGATCAATCCTCCAGGGCGGTCATAGAGGATGATCCGTATGTAGGCCTGCAATGGGGATTGGACGCGGTTCAAGCACATGAAGCCCATGCAGTATTGGAAAATGCCAATCCCGTTCGTAAAGCCCGTGTGGCAATCTTGGATACGGGGGTGGAATCAATGCACGAGGATTTACAGGCCGTTTATGTTGAAGGGGTTGATGACGATGCTCATGGCCACGGGACACACTGCGCGGGGCTTGCCGGTGCAGTGACTAATAACGGTCTTGGGGTCGCTTCGCTGAACTGGGAAGGGCGCTTTATAGATGTGCTGGGATTCCGGGCGCTCTCTGAAAATGGTCAGGGCTCAATAGAGCAGATTGCTCAGGCAATCATCGACGCGACCAAAGCCCAGACAGATATTATTTCGATGTCCTTAGGAAGCAAATCAGAGGCGCAACCGCGAGTACTGGTCAATGCCGTGGAATACGCATTGGATCGGGGAGTGATAATTGCTGCGTCAGCGGGGAATGCCAATGAAGATGCGATTGACCATTTCCCGTCAAATATTGAGGGTGTGATTGCAGTTGCTGCGGTAGATCAGGATCTCACCAGAGCCGAGTTTTCCAACATGGTCGGGAACCTCTCGCGTCCGCTTGCAGCCCCAGGGGTGGATCTCTATTCCTCTTTTCTTGACGGGCAATACAAGCCGATGAGCGGGACCTCAATGGCAACTCCCGTCGTCGCAGGTTTGATGGGGGTGATGCGATCCATGAATCCTGAGCTTACATCAGAAGAAGCGTACACAATCCTGCATGAAACCGGCACGGAAATCCCCGATACTCCCGTGGTCGGTCGTCTCATGAATGCCGAAGCCGCCCTGAAGAGTGCGATGGGGATCGAGTCATAGAGCTACTTCTACGACCATATCAATTTCTACGGCGATCCCGATTGGAAGAGAATTCATCCCGACTGCTGCCCGTGCGTGTTTTCCGATCTCAGGGCCGAAGACCTCTACTAGGAGATCGGAACATCCGTTGATAACATTTGGGTGATCGGTAAAATCAGCGGTTGCGTTCACCATACCATTGACTTTCACAATCCGGGTAACGCGGCTCAAATCCCCAATCTCCTGTTTGAGGGAAGCCAGAAGTAAAATTGCCGTTTGCCGCGCTGCCACGTAGCCTTCCAAGAGCGTAAGATCTTGCCCAAGTTTTCCTGTGATGTAGGTGCCGTCTGGCAAATAGGGCCCATGCCCCGCCAGAAATACCAGGTTGCCGGTTTGCACGGCACGCACATAGTTGGCAAAAGGGGAGGGCGGTGGGGCAAGTTGAATGCCCAGTGAATCCAAGCGCTCTTCCGGGCTTAAGCCTTGCGCTTGGACGTTGCCGACGGTCCCAGCGAAGAGGAAAATGACAAAAATGGTGTAGAATCGGATGTGCATGGGATGAGATGTGGTGAGTGTTCGATGAGTTGGTAGTTTAAGGGTGTCGTTTGCTTCAAGCGCACTTGAGTCGTTAAGATAACTCCGTTGCAGCAATTCAGGAATCTTGGGACAACACGGCATCAAAATGTTCATCAGATATATTCCCACCACAGATTATCAGTACCACTCGCTTTCCAGTGAGGCATTTTCCGTATTTCAGAAAACAGGCAACTGTAACTCCTGCAGCTCCTTCGATTTTGATACCGTGTTCTCGGTAGATCACCCTCATAGCACTGGCGATTTCTTCTTCGGTGGCACTCACCCAGTCGTCGACTAATTCCACGCATAGCGGCAAGGTCAAGGAATCCGCCTCAATGCCACCGGCTGTACCATCGGAAAGTGTTGGCTGCAGAGGTTGTTCGACGATGACTCCAGCCTCTACAGATTTCTGCATGACGTTGGATCGTTCCGGAGAGCAGCCCACAATCATGATCGTCGGGAGATGGGTTTTTAGCACAAGTGCAGTGCCACTGATCAGCCCACCACCACCGACAGAGGCAAAGAGATAGTCAAGTGACTCAATCTGCTCCAGGAGTTCCACAGCAACCGTTCCCTGACCTGCAATGATTTGCAAATCATTATAAGGAGAAATGAAAGTACCTCCTTCACGCTCTGCGGTATGACGTGCTTTTTGTTCGGCCTCAATGCCGTCTTTCCCATGGAAGGCTAGGTTGATGTCATGGTTACGGAGCGAGTTCACTTTGTGTTTGGCGGTCGTGGAAGGCAGAAAGATGGTTCCCCCCAACTCAAGTTCACGCAAAACCATGGACATGGCAAGGCCATGATTGCCGGTAGACGCTCCGATGACCGGAGGCGGAGATACTCCGAGAGACAAGAGCTTATTCAGTGCCCCTCGATACTTGAATGATCCGGTATGCTGCTCATTCTCAAGCTTCAGATAAACATCTGCTCCGCTACTTCTCGCCAGTGCGTCCGATTGGAGGACAGGAGTTTGGATAACGCCTCCCTTCAGCTCGACGGCGGCATCCATCACGTATCTGTAGGCTCGCCAATGGGGTGTTTGCTGAGTCATAGATTGAACGGGAACCCCTGCCGCATGATTTTGCAGGTATTCTTTCCTCACGGGTGCTGGGAATCGTTCAATCGCGTATCTGAGGGCTGTTCTGGGAAGGTGTACGGTGGGGTTATTCAAAAATTCGACGAGCACAGATTCATCGCGTTTTCCGACTTCACGGAGCATCCAGCCACTGGCTTTATGGATCAGGTCTTCTGGGTCACCCGAAAGCAAGTCTGCGAGAGCCAGTGTATCGTTGAGTTGGTCACGCTTGATGAAATAGTACGTGGACACTATCGCAATTCGACGCTCCCATAGATTTTTGCTGCGGGCAAACAAATACAATAAGGTTCGTGGGCGCTTGAACAGGTATGGCCCCACGATCTTATGGCAGCTGGTATCAACCAAGTCCCAGTTGTTAATGAAGGGGAGGTGTTCCAGATATGCGTGATACACCGCATCTTCGTTGCCGTGCTGGAATGAGTGGACGAGAAGACACAGAGCTACAAACCGGTCCTCGTGGTACGGGGATTGCAATAACAGAGTCATCTCCTCAAGCGGGACCTTCTTCCAGCATCGGGCGACTTTCCGAAGCTCAGGCACCGTAATGCCGCGAAAAACATCTCCCTCCCCGTACTCTCCGGGACCGGTTTTAAAGAAGCCTTGGCTATGTGCCGCCCGAACAGGATCTCCCCTGCCTTCCAACAGAGCCTGAACGTCTCTGGCAGTCATTTGATGGGAACACCTTGTCCCCGAACGCGTGTCCCAACGCTGCCCAATAACAATTGATATTTATGCATGGCTAAAGAGCTCTTGGAGCGCGCCGAAGCGTACATTCCAGAAGGGTACGATCCCGCTCTCTACAAAATACGCCATTCGGCCGCACATATCATGGCGCAGGCCGTTGTGGAGCGCTTTCCGGATGCAAAGCCGACCATCGGGCCACCGATAGAAGATCGTTTCTACTACGACTTCGAAATGGAGCATCCGCCACATGAGGAGGACCTGAACTGGATTGAAGAGCGGATGCGGGCAATCATAAAAGGGCGTCACCGTTTTGAGGTTCGCGAAGTAACGCTGGAGGAAGCCTATAAACTCTTTGAGGACAATCCCTATAAGGTGGAGTTGATTGAGGAACTAGCAGCCGAGAACGGAGACACGCGGCTAACCGTCTATCAGCACGACTCTTTTGTTGATCTTTGTCGGGGACCTCACATTCCGCATACAGGGTACCTTAAACCCAATGGCATTAAGCTTCTGTCCATCGCTGGAGCTTACTGGCGTGGAGATGCCAAGCGCACACAACTCACACGGATTTATGGGACGGCGTGGAAAAACCGGACGCAACTGGATGCATATCTGGAGCGCCTGGAGCAGGCCCGTGCCCGGGATCATCGGGTATTGGGGAAAAAGTTGGAGCTGTTCATGTTCAGCGATAAGGTTGGGCCAGGGCTTCCACTTTGGCTTCCGGCAGGGGCCACACTTCGCAGAACGTTGGTGGCTTTCCTGCGTGAAGAGCAGCTTCGGCGAGGGTATGAGCCAGTAATTACCCCCCACATCGGTCACCTTGATCTTTAACGGAACCG
>JAPPBZ010000304.1 GCA_026702635.1 Bacteroidota bacterium | reverse complement strand
GCCTCGGGGAGCGCATTCAACGCTCTTCGAAGATGGAATTCATTGAGGATCATCAAGGACTCCCCTTCGGCGAAGGAAAGGTCAGGGGAGGGACGAGCCTATTCAAGTTGCAGGCGGCCTGTCCGTTTCGAGCATTTGCGGAGCTACGCCTTGGGGCAACCGCACCCGGTATAGCTCAGCCGGGGCTGGCTGCCCAGGACCGTGGTAGACTCATGCATCGTGTCCTGGATATACTTTGGCGACAACTGAGGACGCAGGCGGCGCTGCGGGCCCTGTCCGAGCAGGAAGAGGCAGATCTTGTGCGGGGGATCGTACGCGAAGAGCTTGATCGGCTGACATCCTTTCGGGGCGGGCTTCGAAATGAACGATTCCTATGTGTAGAACAGGCGCGATTAGAGAAAATTATTGGGGAGTGGCTGGCTCTTGAGCGTGAGCGGACACCCTTTACGGTTCTTGAGCAGGAAAAGCGGCAGGATGTAACGGTAGGTGGAATAGATATATCTGGTACAAACGCAGACGTGGATGAAAATGAACGCGAAGCGGGGCAGGATGTAACCGTGGCTGGAATAGACATACGTATCCAGGAAGACCGCGTTGATCTACTCGAAGGTGGGGAGAGATTTATCCTTGACTACAAGACGGGCGGATGCAGAGTCTCCTTGTGGGATGGGGAGCGTCCCGATGATCCGCAGTTGCCGATCTATGCCGTCGTGGCAGATTCACCCATCGCCGGGATTTCCTTTGGCAGTCTGATGATGGGCGATGTGAAATTCAAGGGAATCGCAAATCAGGACATCGGCAATAAGGGGGTTAAAGTCAGCAAAGAGCCTTTGCCGGAGCTTATCGGGCACTGGAGAGAAACCCTCAACGCCCTCGGACGGGATTACAAGGCCGGGCATGCGATCGTTGACCCCAAAATTCCAGGACAGACCTGCAGGTATTGCAACCTGACCACGTTTTGCCGGGTCGGGAGTCCCCCCGTAAAATCATCGCAGAAGGATGAGTAATCTGGTTCCAGATCACGCGCAGCGCCAGGAGGCACTGGATCCGCATGCCTCGTTCATTGTGCAGGCACCTGCTGGCTCCGGTAAGACAGAACTCTTGATTCAGCGGTATCTCGTTCTGTTGGCCCGGGTAGATTATCCCGAGGAGATCGTTGCCATCACCTTTACCCGCAAGGCGGCTGCCGAAATGCGACACCGCATTATCCGCGCGCTCCAGGGAGTGGCAGGTGAACCACCAATAGCCCAGCACGAGAGGCATACATGGGATCTGGCCCGTCAAGCGCTTGAACGCAACGACAAGCGGGAGTGGCATCTTATTGAGAACCCATTACGTCTGCGTATCCAGACCATTGATTCACTTTGTTCTTTACTGGTCCGCAGGATGCCTTGGGTCTCCCGTATGGGAGCACTACTACAGCCGGAAGAGGATGCACGCCATCTGCACCAAAAGGCTGCGCGTCGCACGCTGGAGTTGTTATTCGATGATCGGGCACCGGCGAATGAACTAGCTGCGATTGCTGTTCTATTGAGGCACCTTGACAATCATATGGGCAAGGTGGAGAAGCTATTGGGTGCAATGCTAGGCCGACGGGATCAGTGGATGCGCCATGTGGATGGAAGAAAGGAAGAACTTGCGGAGACGCGGCGGGCCCTGGAGTCTGCATTATCTCATGTCGTCAAGCATGCGCTGGAACGTGTGGTGGAGGAATTTTCAGAGGGCCAGGCGGAGGAAGTGGTTGAGTTGGCCCGTTTGGCAGCCAAAAATCTACACGATGCGGGCAGGGAAAGTAAGATTGTTGCCTGTCTTGAGCTTCAAGGCCTCCCGGATACTTCCGCTGAGGCTCTTCCGTGTTGGCTTGGGATTGCAGAGCTACTTTTGACCAGTAGCGGTAAGCGTCGCAGGGCATACAACGTGGGTACGGGTTTTCCACCCCAAGAGCAAGATGCAAAAGAGCGCATCCAGGCAATCCATCTCGGGGAGGATGTTATTATGCAGCTTCATGAACTGCGACAATTACCACCGGCAACCTATGATGACAAGCAGTGGCAGGTTCTGGAGGCACTGATGCATCTTTTGCCGACAGCAGTGACCCAGCTTCGCGGTGTCTTTCAGGAGGACGGGTGTGTTGATTTTACAGAGGTTGCACTGGCAGCCCAAGAAGCAGTGAAGGCGCATGTGTCGTCGGGCTCACGGGGAGGCATTCCAGACGTTGCGGTTCGGCATCTATTGATTGACGAATTTCAGGATACGTCCCAGAGTCAGTACGAACTGTTTGAGAGTCTCATCCATGACTGGACAGGCGATGACAGGACACTGTTTCTGGTTGGTGATCCCATGCAGTCCATTTATGGTTTTCGGGAAGCAGAGGTGAGCCTGTTCTCTCGTGCTCGAACGCATGGATTGGGGCCGGTCCGCCTCAGATCTCTTGTATTGGAGACGAATTTTCGCTCCAGCACGGAGATTGTAAGTTGGGTTAATGAGGCCTTGAGTGAGGCTTTCCCACAAGTCGAGGATACGGTGACCGGTGGTGTAACGTACAGCCCTTCTACCGCATACAGGACCGACATGGATGGCAGTACAATCAGGATCCATCCATTTTTTCGAGATGATTTGGAAGCTCAGGCTGAGAAGGTCGTCCAGATCATTGAAGAAACCCGATCACAGCAGCCGGAAGCGACCATTGCTGTACTTGTTCAGGCACGCAGGCATTTGCTGAATATCATTGCGCTGCTCCATAAGCGCCGGATCTCGTTTCGATCCGTCGAAATTGATCCGCTTGGCGAGCGCCCGGTAGTCCGTGATTTGATGGCATTGACCCAGGCACTGCTTCACCCAGGCAATCGCATCGCCTGGTTTTCAATACTTCGAGCTCCATGGTGTGGATTGACTCTGGCGGATCTGCAAATCCTGGTTGGCGATGATTTTGAAACGGCGATTCTGGACCTTATTTCCGTTCGTCAAGAGCAGTTGTCGCCGGATGGCAGACGACGCTTGGAACGTGTTTTTCCGATCCTTACCGATGCATGTGCGCTTCGAAGTCGGCTTCCTGTGCGACGGTGGATTGAAGGTACATGGTTGGCTTTGGGCGGGCCTGCCTGCCTTGGGAAATCAACAGACCTGGAGGATGCGACGGCCTTTTTGAATCTTCTGGAGGAGTCGGTCGATGGTATCGACTTGCGGGACGAGAATAAATTTATGGGGGATGTCGAACGCCTATTTGCCCCCTCGGATGTAGAGGCAAAAGGGGACTTGCAGCTGTTAACCACTCATAAGGCCAAGGGGCTGGAGTTTGATACGGTCATATTACCGGGTCTGGGATATCAGACCCGGGCAGATGGTTCACGCCTGCTGATGTGGCGGGAATACAGCGATGGCGATCAACCCCATTTATTGTTGGCACCGATTCAGGAGACGGGGGGCCAAGGGGATGCCGCCTATGGATACCTGCGAACCATCGAGCGAAAGAGGCGGGACCATGAAAGTACACGTCTATTGTATGTGGCAGCCACACGAGCTCGAAAGGATCTGCACCTCATCGGGCATATTGCTCACGGAGCGGAAGGCGATGACGTGAAGTCGCCGGATTCGCGTGTGCTTCTGTCCAAAATATGGAAAGTAGCAGAGCCGGAATTCTCAAGAGCATGGAAGGATCGTCGGGAGGAGGTGGGTGCCACAGATGTCACCAGGCCGGAAGATGTTGGTGTCCCCTTACTTCGTTTGTCCGCGGAATGGGAGCCAGTGGATCCGCCCGAGGAGTTGATATGGAAAGCGAAACGGGAGCGGTTTGAGGATGAAAAGGAAGAGCGTACGCCGGTCTTCAAGTGGGCGGGGGATTTTCGGCGACGGATCGGGAATGTGGTTCACCGGATGTTACAGGAGATATGGTTTCCAGACAGGGTGGATTTCAGCGAGAATATTTTACGCAATGCTCTTTATCATGAAGGTTTGGAGGGAGAAAATCTGGAAACGGCCTTGGTGCAAGTGAAAGAGGCGCTAACCAATACAGTGGAGGACAGCCGGGGGCGTTGGATTCTGTCACGACACAAGCATGATGAACGGGAATATGCACTTACTGTTGTCAGAGGAGTGGGGGCTCGCCGTTATGTTCTGGATCGAACTTTCGTAGAGGACGGCAAGCGCTGGATCGTCGATTACAAGACGAGCACGCATGCTGGAAGCGATGTGGACTGGTTTTTAGACAATGAGCGGGAGAGGTATCGCTCCAAAATGGAGATTTATGCACGCGCGATGCAGGCCACAGATGGACGGCCGATTTTCTTAGGCCTGTATTTTCCTGTACTCAGGGGTTGGAGGCAGTGGCAATACGTTGAATCAGACGGGCCATGATGGATCAGGAGGGGGAGTGGGGATTCCTTCACGGAGTATCATAACTGTCTCAACGTACCGGTAACTACTTTGGTGTTGGCATGTCGGCTCCAACTTTCTCGCGCCATTCCCTGAGGTTCTCATGCAGCAGTTCGACCTTTTCGGGTAGTTGGTTAGCCATATCGGTGGACTCTCCCGGATCTTCGCGCAGGTTGTAGAGCTCCAGTGCACCATTCTCGAAGAATTCGATCAGCTTGTAATCTCCACTACGTATCGCTCCAGCCGGTGTCGTACGCCACGGTCCGGGTGTTCCCCTTGGCGCCTCAAGGTATGCCGGAAAATGCCAGTAGAGGTTCCTCGCTGCCAGATTGCCACTACTCCCGGAGAAAATCGGGACGAGACTTACTCCATCCATATTGTGCGCCGGAGGTTCAGCACCAGCTATCTCCAAGAGGGTAGGGTAAAAATCAATTCCAATTACAGGGGTGCTATCCAACCGCCCGGGTGTGATTCTTGCTGGCCATTTTACAGCCAATGGGACGCGAATGCCACCCTCATACAACATTCCCTTGTATCCTCTGAGCGGCTGGTTGGACGTGGCCTGGACAGCTCCACCGTTATCAGAATAGAAAACAACCAGTGTATTTTCGGTCAGCCCCAGCGCTGCAATCTGCTCTAACACGCTACCCACACTCCGATCAGCACTCTCAATCATGGCGGCATATGTAGGATTTTTTTGATCTCCATCGGGTGCTTTGCGCTCATACTTTGCTATAACATCTGCCTGCGCCTGTATTGGAGTATGCACCGCGTAGTGAGACAGATACAGGAAAAACGGTCCTTCTTTGTTCTCTTCAATAAATGTGATGGCCTCGTTTGTGAGGCGATCCGTCAGGTATTCACCGTCAGGGCCATCGGCAAGTTTTGGATTATTATAGGGCGGAAAGTATCCTCCGCGTGGCGATCCACTTTTGTATCCGCCAACATTCACATCAAAACCCTGGTCTTCGGGATGAAACCCCGTGTCTCCGAGATGCCATTTTCCGAAGTGGCCGGTAGTATATCCTGCATTGCCTAACACCTCAGCCAGCGTCGTATAATGGAGCGGCAGATTTTCCGTGTTCGGGACAGGAATCATACCGCGGTCCTCTTCTTGCCCCCGCTCGGAAGTCCCCACTGTGTAAATCTTATGCCGTGGAGTGTACTGTCCGGTCATCACGGAGGCCCTACTTGGGGCACAGTTGGGGGCATTTGCGTAGGCCTGCGAAAAAATGATCCCTTGGCTTGCAAGCTGGTCTATGTTTGGTGTTTCGTAGTAGGTACTGCCGTTGAATCCAACATCCGCCCACCCTAGGTCATCAATGTAAATGAAGACGATATTGGGTTTCGCTGGCTCGCTCCGGTTCTCCGGAGCTGATTTTTCTCCCGCACCGCCCAGAAAGCACAGACTAAGAAGCAGGACGACAACGATTTGCGTATTCAAAAGCATTCAATCCCTTCAGGGTCAGAAGAAATAAAACTGATACGAGGTCGTAGCAATCGCTGATATGCACCATATCATCAGGTTGACGGGCTAGTTGTACCTCACTTGCCAGAGCAGCTATTTGTTTGGAATCCAGCCCCCTGCATTGCGACTAGTCCCTTTGAAGTCAAATATACAGGCTACTCTGGATATTGAGATCCAAATTGATCCGAATACACGCGAGAACAACAACCCTATGGATCGTGGGGAACATGGAGTACAAGTCTTTGTATCCCTGAATAGTTCTGCCTAATTACACAATAACCGAGAGTGCGCCATGTTTGGACTTGGACCTTGGGAAATAGCCGTCATACTTCTGATTGTTTTGGTGTTATTCGGGGCCAAGCGTATCCCCGAAGTAGCACGCGGACTCGGGAAAGGAATCCGGGAGTTCAAGTCGGCCACGAGCGAGATTAGTCGTGAGCTGACCGTCGAAGATCGTCCTCCCGCGTACCGTCCTCCGGCACAGCAGAATCCTCCGGGCTATGCTCCCCCATCCCAGGAGCAAGAGCCTGCTCAGGCAAATCCCACGCCTGAACCTCCCAAGTAATTTTTTCGGCCTTGGCACGTCCTAGGAACCGCACATGGCTTTGCCGTCGTTTGCCGATTGTAGGAGTGCCTTACTCGAAAAAAAGACCAGTTGTGCGGAGATTGCGCAGCTCGCCTTGGATACAATCCAGGCGAAGAACCCTTCCCTGAATGCGTTCACGCACGTAGACGCTGAGACTGTACATCAATCAGCGGAAACGATCGATCGGGCATTCGCCCAGGGAGAGAGTTTACCATTGATGGGGCTGGTGCTTGGTGTGAAAGATGTATTGAGTACGACTGAATGGCCGGTAACCTGCTCCTCAAAAATTCTCGAGGGATACCACCCCCCATTTGAGGCTACTTCGGTTGCCAGACTTCGTAGCGCTGGCGCACTCCTTATCGGGCGTACGAATTGCGATGAGTTTGCAATGGGGGCGACCACCGAATATTCTGCGTACGGCCCCACGCTGAACCCCCATAACCTGGAGTACGTCTCAGGAGGATCCTCGGGAGGATCTGCCGCTGCCGTTGCCGCTGGGATGTGTCATGCTGCATTGGGTACAGATACAGGAGGATCCGTACGTCAGCCAGCAGCTTTTTGTGGAGTCCTGGGACTGAAGCCAACGTATGGACTGGTGAGCCGTTACGGTCTGGTTGCATTTGCATCTTCGTTTGACTGTGTCGGTACTTTTGCCCACACTGCCGAGGTTGCCTCAAAGATTCTCTCACATATGGCGGGCAGTGATCCGAGTGATGCTACTTGTATGGGTCAGTCCTATTCCGATGTGAATTTCTCGGAGGAACAATCCATTCGAGGATTACGGATCGGTCTGCCAAAAGAGTATTATGGTGAAGGACTTGATCCAGAGGTCAGGAAACTTGTTGATCAGACTGCGAGCACCCTGGAATTGGAAGGAGCAAATCTAGTACCAGTCTCGCTGCCTCATACGGAATATGGGGTGGCAGCGTA
>JAPPBZ010000043.1 GCA_026702635.1 Bacteroidota bacterium | reverse complement strand
GGGATTGGAGGGTCAGCCTATTAGGTGAGTGGCGTGCAGGCAGTCAGTGGACTTGGGCTGGTGGTGGTGGAACACCGCCGGAACTCCAGCAGAACGTGCGCTGGCGTAGCTATTTGAATTTTGATCTTCGTTTTACGAAGCATATCAATACGCGCTATGGCGGTGCGCAGGTCTTCCTGGATGTTTCGAACTTGTTCAACCGTCGTCATCTCTACAATGCGACTGGCTTCCATCCAGATGGTCGGGACTTTGACCGGTATATGTGGTCACTGCACCTGCCAGAGGATATCTTCGATCAGCTGAATGCGGTGGATGAGACTTTGTCGCATGCAGAAAAACAAGGACTCCCGTACTTCTGGGTCCCGGGTAATGATCGTCCTGGGGTATTTCGTCATCCGGATGTCGCGTACCAGCCGATTGAAGCATTCAGATCGCTGGATAATGTCACTGACCCGAATACCACTGCGTGGTATTGGGCAGCGGATACAGGGACCTATTCCCGCTGGAATGGATCCAGTTTTGAAGCGGTACCAAGTGACCAAGTCAACAAGGTACTTGATGATAAGGCATACATTGATATGCCGAACTTCCGGTTCAATACGTTCCTAAATAATCGGCGAATCACGTTGGGGATTCGTGTAACCTTATAGCTTGCAGTAAGGCTGCCACCTCTTTGGGGGTGGCAGCCTGCTGGCTGACACAACAAATTGACTTAGCAAGCTCATGAAAATTAGATACCATTTCAAGGCGTTAACCATCGGCATGTTTTTGCTGATGCTTACGCCAACCGTTGCCATGTCGCAGTTCACCGCTCAATGGCTGGACATCGGCACATTTCACAGTACGTACGTCGAGTCAGGGGCACAGGATGAGGTCAACTCTTCTGCTCCAGATGGCATGGAGTGGCCTGCTATCCTGCGAAACAGCAGTCACTACCGTGCTCGAGCGCTCTGGCTTGGAACAAAGGACTGGACCTCTTCAGACGGACAAAACTATCCGTACTTTGTGGCTCGAATTGGCCCGCGTACATCCGGTGCAGATGTAACGTATCCAATACAGAATCGATTGATCAGCAGGACGGAGGATACGGTTGTGGAAGTAGATGGAGCACTATCCTTTGACAACGTGGCGGTCATCGACGAGATTGACCCCTCCCTTCCAGCTGACCGGATGATTCATAATATCCACAACACCTACATCGGGGTAACGGTAGACCGAAAAGCGTATGCCTATGTGAACCAGGTGCACGATGATTCGAATGTCATAGAGTACACCTACACCAATACCGGTAATACCGACGAAGATGAGGATATTGAGTTGCCGGATCAGAACCTGAGTGAGACCTACTTCTTCCGTATCCATCGGCTCAGAGGGAATCTACAGGGGGCCTGGGCGGTCAGTGGTGGTCAGGTCTGGGGTAAGTTCAGCATGATTGATGTCGTAGGAGACGGGCATGCGGATTATCCGATCTCGTTTACATCCCAATATCTCTGGATTGGAATCGACCCTGAGACTCAAGATTATGATCGTTTTGGGGCATCGCTGTTTAACCAAAATTTCGGCAGTACTTCGCCTCAGGGAGACTCGATCGGGCGTTTGTCAGGAGCCACCTACATAGGTCGTGCCACGATTCATGCTGATAATTCTCCGACGGACCCCACGTATATCCGCTGTACGACGGCTACGATTAATACCTGTCAGCCATCCACCATGGGATTCATGGACCAGGATGAGGCGCTGACATCGGACGGAAGCTCGCACGAAGATTATTATGAGTGGGGTATCCGGACGCGGGAAAACCCCGACCGGATTGAGGGTGGTTCGGCCCATATGTTCCCTCATTATGCGGATCGGATTGAGCCGGACGGAATTTTCTGGGAGCCCGAAAATGACTCCTCCACGGGGAAACAGGGTGGACATGCGTTCACCACGGCCTATGGCCCCTATGATTTTGCCCCTGGAGAGAGTGTCCGAATTGTTGTGGTTGAAGGGGTTGGCGGGTTATCCATTGATGCAGCAGTGCGGATTGGGAGAGCCTTCAAACTCGGTGGACGAGATCGGGATACAAAGCTAATTCGATACGATGCGAATGGGGATGGAACGATTCAGACAGGCACTTTTGACTTCAGCATCAACCAAATGGATGTAGATGGTGATGGCATGTTTGATACGTTTGGCCATGGGTTGGAGGAAATGACCAAGAATCAATGGGTTGTCACAGCAAGAGATTCATTACTGGCTGTTGAGCAGCGAGCGATCAACCTCTATGCGGCTAGCAATAATATGACGACCTATCCGGTTCCAGAGGCTCCTCATTCTCCTACGAGCTTTACGGTCGTAGGACGGCCAGACAAGGTTGAAATTGCCTGGACCAGTCCGGCAGGTGGCCCCGGCCGTACGGCATGGAAACTGTATCGTACCTCTCGATTTGAGGACTACATTTATCAGAACTGCTTCAATCTTGATACTAGGCAGTTCATCGATGGCTCAAATGCGAGTGATCCTTCTGCGGCGGCATCGCAGGAGCGTTGCGGCTATGATCTCATTGCGGATCTTGGTCCAGGGGCAACGTCGTACGAAGACACCGACCTGAACCGAGGGACGGATTATTACTACTACCTACAGGCGGTGGGTGAAGCGCAGTCCGTTGATCCCGATGGTATTAACGGAACTCCGACCGGCGCTCCGCTTCGCAGCTCCCGCTATCTCACACAGACGTACCTGCCGGTGAACCTCAAGCGTCCTCCTTACGGAGCAACAGGGACGGTGGCAGATGCGCGTATTGTGCCAAATCCGGTGAACCTTGGCTCTGATCCAACCATACGGTTTGATCAGGAAGATCGGGTGGCGTTCTTTAACATTCCCGGGAATTGCACGATCAAGGTCTATACCGAAATCGGCGAACTGGTCCATACGATCGAGCACAACGATGGAAGTGGTGATGAACTCTGGAACTTGACGACTACGTCACGCCAGCTACTGGTCAGTGGCATCTATATCGCTGTCATTTCAGACAATGACACAGGAGACGAGGCAATTCAGAAATTCACGGTAATCCGGTAGATGTGGTTCGCGTCGCGCTTTGATGGTAAAGCGCGGCGCAGCCCATCACCCAAAGAAAACACAATGAAATGAAAAAGTATACTCTCTTTTCAACATTGACCATCCTTGCACTTGTGTTTAGTGGTGTGTCAATGTCTTATGGCCAAACAGGCCTGACGCCGGATACGGAGGTGGAAACAGATAAGCGTGCCCAGACTGGCATGAAGTTTCTCAGCACATCCGTGGATGCACGCGCCTCTGCTATCGGCTCTGCCATGACGGCGGAACTGACGGGTTCCTCGGTGTCCATGTT
This sequence comes from Bacteroidota bacterium, assembly GCA_026702635.1. Lineage (GTDB taxonomy): Bacteria > Bacteroidota > Rhodothermia > Rhodothermales > Bin80 > Bin80. The sequence goes on along the minus strand of JAPPBZ010000043.1, from coordinate 4,029 downwards.
CTATAATCCTGCAAGTATGGGCTTCATGTCCGGGCGGATGTCCGCAGCAGCGACAAATATGTCGTTTATTGCAGATATTGGATACACGCAGTTCAGTGCTGCTTTCCGTCCAAGTTCATCTGCTAATTATGGTGTCGTGGGTGTCTCGGTCGTGTCTGTTGACTATGGTGATTTTCACCATACGATTCGCGCGAATAACGACGATGGATTTATTGAAAACGGCACCTACAGCCCCACGGCGATGGCAGTCGGGCTCGGGTATGCCCGATCCTTCGGTGACCGCTTCTCGGCCGGTGCGAATATCAAGTTAGTCTTCCAGGATATTGGTTCCGGGTTTGCAACCTCGCAGGATTTTGATACGGGAGCCATTGAAACGACGGAAGATTACAATGTCCGGACGGTCGCGTACGACTTTGGTATCGTGTACGCAACCGGGTTTGAGAGCCTGGTGATCGGTATGAGTGCCCGCAATTTCGCGCAAGAACAGAGCTACGTGCGTGAACGGTTCGAGTTACCCTTGACCTTCCAGATTGGGATGTCCATGAACTTGGTGGATCTTACCGCGATTGACCCGGATATGCACAGCATTCAACTGCATGTGGATGCGCAGCGTCCACGTGACTTTACCGAGCATGTTCGCTTTGGTCTGGAGTACACGTTCATGAATATCGTATCCTTACGTGGAGGGTTCGAGCAGTTGGGCCTCAACGAAGAGCAAGGATTCAGTGCCGGCGCAGGACTTCGATATTCATTCGGGGGATTCAACGTTGGAGCGGACTACGCCTATACCGATTTCGGGCTATTTGGCGCAGTCAGTCGGATTGGACTTCAGATTGGTCTATAAAGCTTCGACGTGACCAATCCTGGGTAAAAAATATTCAGGTTGCAGGCGGAGAATTGGGATTAGATCCCGGTTCTCCGCTTTCTTTATTACGATGAGGTATTGGGTTAATGCGGCTTGCAGGATAGGAGTCCTCGTTGTAGTCTCGTTGGGGATGTTTGGTTGTCAGATGTCGGAGGATCCTGTGCCCGAACAGGGATTCATCCAGTTCACCGAGGTAACCGATGAGGCAGGTCTCGGGATGTTCCGGCATGATAATGGAGAGGATGGCAAAAAGTATTATGCAGAGCAGATGGGCTCGGGAGCAGGCTTTATTGACTATGATGGAGATGGTTGGCTGGATATACTGCTTGCGGGGGGCGGATACTGGGATCGGGCCCCACATCCGTGGTACAAGCCCCTATGGATGTACCGCAATATGGGGGACGGTACATTTACAGAGGTGACCGACCAGGTGGGACTGAAAGAGCTTGATGCGTTTACCCTCGGAGTGGCGACAGCGGATTATGACAATGATGGCGATCAAGATATTCTGATCACCAACCTGAATGAAAATATGCTCCTGGAAAATAAAGGAGGGGTATTTGAGCGCAGGGGAGTCGATGCAGGACTCAGTTCAGACGATGAATGGAGCAGTTCTACCCTGTGGATTGATGGGAATCGGGATGGCTGGCTGGATGTATACGTGGGGAATTATGCGGACTGGACCCCGGAAACTGATAAATTTTGTCCAGAAGGAGGAGTTGAGAAGCTCTACTGCATTCCCGCGGACTATGAGGGGAAGGCCAGTCGTTATTATGAAGCCCAGGGAGATGGGGCATTCGTGGACCGGACCCAGGAAGTTGGTGTGTATCATTCACTCGGAAAAGCACTTGGAATGGCAGAATGGGACTTTAATCAGGATGGCTGGCCGGATTTTGTAGTAGCGAATGATGGAGAGGGAGATCTACTGTTTCTAAATAATAGAGATGGTACGTTTTCTGAGCGCGGCGTCCAGAGCGGCATTGCATTCAGTGAGCATGGGGAAGCCCGTGCCGGAATGGGTATTGACATTGGTGTGGTGGACCAGACTGGTCACCCCTCGGTTTTTGTGGGCAACTTTTCCACAGAAATGATTGGTGTCTATCGGTATCTGGGCAATGGTCTATTTTCAGACCGTGCCGCAAGGTCCCAGATCGGTCAGCCTAGCCTCAATACGCTCACCTTCGGGCTCATGCTCGTGGATGTAGATTTGGATACAGATCTGGATCTGTTTGTTGCTAATGGACACGTCTACCCCGATCGACTGGTTGGACAGGATAAAATCACTTATGAGCAGCGGGCACAACTGTTCGAGAATAATGGAGGAGGCTTGTTTGAGGAAGTTCCTGCTTCAACGACTCCCCCGCTTGAGTTGGAGATGGTTGCTCGCGGCGCAGCCTACGGGGATTATGACCGGGATGGAGACTTGGATTTTCTCATTGTGGAAAACAATGGTCCCGCACATTTATGGCGCAGCGATGTGAGGGATCGGAATTGGCTCAGGGTGACCGTCACGGGTACCAATGGAAACCGTGACGCATTTGGGACACATATCTGGGTACATGCTGGCGGTCAGGTTCAAGAGCGCCGAATTCGATCAGGAGGCAGTTATCTGTCTCAGAATGAAATTGTTGCTGCATTTGGGATGCTCGACATTGAAGTTGTGGACAGTATGCTGGTTAGTTGGCCTGACGGGCGGACACAAACTCTGTATGATCTTCCCGTGAATATTGAGGCCCATATTGTTCAGGGACAGGAGGGTTGGAGTACTCGTCCAATGCCTGCTAGAGTCAATTAATTGATGCGGAGTGTGATTGCAGTATGTGTGGGGATCACCCTGATTGCGGGATGTGCCCGGGAGACACCCCAGGATTCAGACACAGTGAGCACGTTGTTTACGGATGTGACCGAGGAGATTGGACTCGGAGGGGTTGTACATAATCACGGCGGGTTCGGGAATTCCTGGGCACCGGAAATTGTCGGCGCAGGAGGAGCATTCTTTGATTACGACCAAGATGGCTGGCAGGATATTCTTGTGGCGACAGGAGGAGCATTTGAAGGGGAGCCTCCACTTGGAGCACACCCAGCTCTGCGACTGTTTCGTAATCTTGGGGGCGGACAATTCGATGAGATGACCCAGCCAGCCGGCTTAGCTCTGCTTCGCGCGTACAGTCTGGGAATGACCATCGGGGACTATGACAACGACGGGGATCAGGATATCTATGTGACCACCCTAGAGGAAGATCTGCTACTACGTAACACAGATGGCGTTTTTGAGGAAATCGGACGGGCGGCGAAGGTCGGCTTGGTCAGCGAGTGGAGTACAAGTGCAATGTTCTTTGATGCAAACCGTGATGGGTTCCTGGACCTCTACGTTGGGACGTATGTTCACTGGACGCCCGAAGATGATATTTATTGCAGTTTCGGTGGGAGCAAGGTATACTGCACGCCTGAGCTTTATGAAGGAATTGCCAGTCGATACTACCAGAATAATCAAGATGGCACCTTTACAGATCTTACGGAGCAGGCGGGATTCTTGTCGGGAGTCAACGCAGGTCGGGACAAAACGTTAGGGGTCGCGGAACTGGATGCAAATCAGGACGGATGGCCCGATGTGTTCGTTGCAAACGATACAGAGCGCGACATGCTCTTTATGAATCAAGGCGACGGGACGTTTGTGGAAACGGGCGTTCCCAGTGGGGTCGCGTATGATCAGCATGGGAAGCCGCGGGCCGGTATGGGCGTTGATATTGGGGTGGTGGATGACTCGGGGGAACCATCTATCTTTGTCGGCAACTTTTCAGATGAGATGGTAGGGGTCTATCACCATATCGGCAAAGGCATGTTCAATGATCGTGCGGCTGCATCAAGGATAGGGCAGCCCAGCCTAAAGACCCTCACCTTTGGCCTTGTACTCTTTGATGTTGATCTGGACACAGATCTGGACGTACTGATTGCCAATGGTCATGTGCAGACACATATTGCCCAGATTGTGGACGGAGTCACTTTTCGGCAGCGCCCGCAATTATTTCTGAATGATGGAACAGGCATGTTTACAGAGATGTCGGCAGATGGGCCACTGGCAGCATCCTTTGTTGGTCGGGGATTGGCAACAGGGGACTATGACCGTGATGGCGATCTGGATGTTCTTCTGGTTGAAAACAATG
>JAPPBZ010000067.1 GCA_026702635.1 Bacteroidota bacterium | reverse complement strand
TCTTTTCATAGCTGGCGCGCGGCTGATCGTCAATGCCGCCTTTGTAGATCAAGATACCCTCCTTGTCAATGATATACATATGAGGTGTAGTTATCGCCCCGTACATCTTGCCGACATCACCTTCTGGATCCAGCAAAATAGCGGACTGCATACCACCCATCATTTCATTTTGCTCGTTCATTTCGTCTGATTCGTAGTACCCTTGCGTGCCTGGAGCGGACGACACAATGGACAGCCATTTGACGCCTTTCTCGGTAAACTCCTTTTGGAGCGCCGACATGTTGCCAGTTCGGTAGTGACGCTCAACGTACGGGCAGCCGAAATTGAGCCACTCCAAAACAACAAACTCACCCTGCAAACTTTCCAGGTCGTACGATTCGCCGTCGGTCCCGGGTAGCGTGAATACCGGAGCTGGTTCGCCGATTTCAGCATCGTCAGAAGAACTTTGCTGCGTGGCGCCGATGGAGACTAGCACGGCAAGCATTACACTGAAAAAAACGGGTGCGTGATACTGTTTCATGTTTCCGTTGAAATTGTTGTTTTAAGCGCTTCAGCGCGACTTGGTAACAAAGCTAACGCGTTCAGGACAATGGACTCCGTAAGCACCTCGGGTAACAACACAGGGGAATCGTTGTTTCCAGGGTAAAGTACATACAGCGGCACACCACTACGTCCAAGAGACTCCAAGGCGCGTGTGATTTCTGCGTCACGGCTGGTCCAGTCAGCCCGCATCAATACTACACCTTTCTGAGCGAAGGCGGATAATAGCGTACTGCTGGAAAGTGTAGTTTTCTTGTTCACTTGGCAGGTCAGACACCATGCGGCGGTAAAATCTACAAAGACCGGCCGTCCTTCGCTGCTGAGCTGCTGAACCTGTTCTGTCGAGTAGACGGACCAAAGACCATCTGACGTCGCGTCGGCCTGCGACGTGTTTTCCTGCTGCGCACCCTGATAAGCGGACCATATCCCCACGCACGCTATGACTAGAGCTATACCACGCGTAACACTCCGCACGGAAGAGGTCACCTGTACAGATGGCCACCGCCCCATAATCCACGCGGCTACTGCGAACAACAGCAGCCCCAACAGTAATAGCCCAAGTCCATTGACACCTACCTGATTGCCAAATACCCACGCCAACCAAACGGTCGTGCCCAGCATTGGAAGAGCCAACACATGCTTGAGGGTCTCCATCCACGGCCCCGGTCGAGGGAGTTTGGCAATCAGCGCCGGAAACATGGACAAAATCACATACGGCGCTGCCATACCTAATCCAAGAAAGACAAAGATGGCCAAAGCTTGGGCAGTCGGAAGCACTATAGCCGCACCAAGAGCCGCTCCCATGAACGGTGCGGTACACGGTGTTGCAACCAGCGTGGCCAGTGCGCCATCCAGACAAGACCGCGTCAGCGAGTACGAAGCGCCAGATTGGCTTAAGCCCGTTAAGGCGAAGCCGCGAATATCAAATACCCCGAACAGATTGAGGCCAATGGCCAAAAACAAAAATGCCATGCCTGCTACAAAAAGCGGCGACTGAAGCTGAAAGCCCCAACCGATTTGGCTACCGGTAGCGCGCAGTGCAAAAAGCAGCCCAGCCAACATCAAAAATGAAACGACAACACCTGCAGCGAAAGCTGCGCCGTGCCATGTGCGGGTTGCTCTATCGAGTTTATTGTGCTGCGCAAAGCTCAGCAGTTTGATGGACAGCACCGGGAAAACGCAGGGCATCAAATTTAACAGCAGACCCCCGGTCAGTGCGAACAAAATTAGAATAGGCAGGGTGCTGCCAGTGCTTTGATCAGCCGCCGTTTGCAGCGGTACATTAATATCTAGTGCCCTCACTGTCTGTGCTGCGTCCAAATACTGCCCTTCGCGCGCGACCAAGACCCCTTGCAACCTGTCCGGCAACTCTGTTGCATATTCAGACTGCTGTAGTGCAAATACGAAAGCATCGCCATCTCGGCTCATAGGTTGATCCACCGCGTGCTCCAGTAGCATAAGCTGCGCCGGGAAGAAATAGGCTCCCTCCAAGTCCGGTGCCGCATCTGTTGGCGGTGAGACACGCAAAGCAAAGGAATTTGAATAGTGACTGGCCTCGATAGTCCAAGCCGGATCCTTTACAGGCAATTTGGCCCGTGCCACCGCAATTTCCTCAAAATGTGGCCCGGGTGCAGGCAAGCCTTCGTGTACAGGCAGTGATAGGGAAACAGTCTCTTGCGCAAAGAGACAAACATCATCGCAGATCAACCAGTCGGCTGTTGTAGAAAGCGTTATGGAGGATTCAGGTAACCCGTCAGGCGGTGTGATCGTAACTAAAAAGGTTACGGCATTTGAGTACCCGTATGATCGCAGCGGCCCGGCATCGATTTTTTCTGGATACGGCCACTGGATTGGACCTGCGCTAAAGCCTACGGGCAAATCCCATGTAAGTATGATAGGCTCGCCTACGTCCCCCGGATTGATCCAATAGCTATGCCAACCTTCGTCCAATGTCAGTGTCAACCCCACCGTAAATCCGATGCCCGGTGCGATCCATTCGGGTTCACCCACTAAGGTGGCTTCACTAAACGGACTTGTGTCGTCTGCCTGTCCATACGATGGCGAGTTGCAGATGAGCATGCCGCACACCGCGGCCCAAACCAGCCTAAAATTCGTGGTCATGTTACTAGAAACGGCACCTCGGTGCTACCGTAATCACACAAAATTTGTTCTGCATGCCGATAGTGGTAATCGGCCAATCTATGTACCGTGAACCACCGTTGGCGGAGGACCTACGCATTCTCGGGCCAACTGCATCCCCATCTCAAGTGTACGAACAACTCGGTCATTCGGCACTGAACGAAGGGAATCAAAAATGCGCAATGTGGAGGACACCTCATCTTTAAGGCCGGTTACTATGCAAACTGTGCCGGCAGTCGCAGCTACGTCAAGAAGTTGGCTGAACACTGCAGCGGCACTTGCATCTATGTGGATTACATCAGAAAAGTCAAACACTACCGCATCGTGCTCTTTAATGTCGAGCCCGATAATGCTGACCAATTTATGTGAGGAAGCGAACGTGAGTGTTCCGGTCAAGGTAACTAATCCGACGCGCGCCGCGAGCGGATCGATGCTTTCTGTGTCCACCTCGGCCTTGAACAAAACCCTGTCCAAAATGGGCACCGACTTCAGGTTATCCAACTCAAGTCGCTCAAGTTTGCGGGCGTGTGCCATGCCACCCAAAATCAGACCGATAGCTACCGCCATTATCAGGTCTACAAACACGGTCAGACAAAGTACCGCCAGCATGACGACCAGATACGGTCGGTTCAGTTTAGGGATCCGAAGCAGAATCCGCCAGTCTACGATGTCCCACCCGACTTTCATGAGCACGCCTGCCACCACCGCCAGCGGGATGGGTTCTACTAACGGGGCCAACCCCAAACCAACCGCAAGAATAATGACAGCGCACAGCGCACCGGCTACCGGGGTACGACCTCCTGAGCGAATATTGGTGACGGTGGTCATGGTAGTTCCTGCGCCCGGTAATGCACCAATCAGTCCGGCGACCATATTGCCAATCCCCTGTCCGACCATTTCTTTGTTGGGGTCATGCTGACTGCCTGTCAAAGAATCTGCCACCAGCGATGTAAGCAGACTGTCTATTGCCCCAAGCAATGCAAGTACAAGCGCCGGTTTTATGCGGCGAAGCAGAAAATCAAACGAAAAATCTCCTACATGCAAGCTGGGCAGATCACGCGGGATCTCCCCAATCATAGGGACCTCGGCTTGCCAAATCAAAGCGACGGCGGTGCCAACAAGCAAGGCCGCCAGAGGGCCGGGTATGATTCGAGAAAATCGCGAACTCCAAAGAAACCCGGTTGCAATCGTAATCGCGCCAATCACGAATGCGGAAATATTCATGGTGCCGATGGCTGCCGGCAGCGCCTGCATGGCCCCAACCGGACCGCCCGATGCAGCGGTAGCACCGAACAAAGGCATCGACTGCATTACAATGATCACCAATCCGATGCCTGACATAAAGCCGACGATGACCGCGTGAGGCGTGTACGCTACAAAACGGCATACTCTGGACACGCCCATCAAAATCTGCAACACGCCGGCCATGACCACGATCATCAACGCTTCCGCCAGACTGCCAGCATGGCTGGTCAGAATCGCCGCCATGGCCACCGTCATCGGTGCCGTGGGACCGGAAATCTGCGCACGCGTGCCCCCAAAGACCGCTGCGAAAAATCCCACTGCTATGGCGCTGTACAGCCCGGCTGCCGCGCCCATACCGGAAGCGATACCAAATCCAAGGGCTACAGGCAGCGTGATCACCATGCCCGTCAGACCGCCGAAGAAATCGCCGCGAAGCGTGGTCAAATTGTAGTTAATCGAGAACCCGCCTTTAGCCATGTACCAAGCAACCTCACTGATGCGCGGAAGCGCCTGCTAAAACTTAACTTGCCAAATCAAGAAGATAATGCGGGCCAAGAATATAATCGGTGATGCCGTGATATCCTGTGAAGGCCATCACAAGTCTACAGAATGATGCAACACCTCGGCCACGGGCTCCGACCATGCAGAGGCTCAGCAGCTAGTTAGTCGTTGATTCACCGTATGCCTTGCCAACCATCTGCCGCCAATTCGAATGCAGCATTTATATGCGGTAGTTTTGGTTTTCGCTGGCACACTCATCAACATCCATCCCCCAAAAAGCGAGCCAAGATTCCGGTTCCAAAAGAATAAGATGAAATCTTCCTGACGGTCACTCTGTTTGCGGAAATTATCAACGCAGTTGAACCCCGATGGAGTCTGCCCAGACCTCCCAACGATGCTGCAAGCTAGAAGCAATCTCTGGAGCTTCCGCAGCAAGGTCATACAATTCCGTTGCGTCCAATGCAAGATTATAGAGCTCCCATTCAGCGCGTCCGCGGTCCCAAACCAGTTTCCAGTCCCCCTGACGGATTGCACGATTCCCAATGTGCTCCCAGTACAGGGTACGATCCGGCCAACTGTACTCGGGTGTATCCAACAGTGGCAATAGGCTCTTTCCATCGGAATGAGGCAAGGTGGCCCGAGCAACCTCGGCAACCGTTGCCATTAGATCTATGACATGGCCGGGCTCGTCAATAATTCTGCCTGGCCCTCTGATGCGGGCAGGCCAGTGTGCGATCAGGGGAGTCGCGATGCCACCTTCGTGTACCCACTGCTTATAAAGCCTGAAGGGAGTATTCGAGGCATTCGCCCATGCTTCCTCATAAGCCAGATACGATCCTCGCTCGCCTGCATGTGTACTTGGGTCATGCAACCGGCGCCCATCCACACTCTCGGCACATCCACCGTTATCTGAAAGAAAAATCACCAATGTGTTGTCTAGCGCATCCATAGACCGCAATTGATCGATCACCCGCCCGATCCCCTGATCCATACGATCCACCATCGCGGCATATACGGACATGCGTAGCGCCCAATCTTTTCTGTCGATCATATCCTGCCAGGCAGGCAGCCTTGCGGGCCTGGAAGAAAAAGCATACGTTTCATCGATCACTCCCAATTCCTGCATTCGTGTATAGCGATCCTGACGCAGCACGTCCCATCCATCTTCGTATTCATTCGTATATCTGGCAATGTCTTCGGGGAGTGCATGTAAAGGCCAATGTGGAGCAGTGTAAGCCAAATAGAGCAGGAACGGCTTCTCAGATGGGTGCGACTGAAGAAATTCAATCGCACGGTCCGTGAATGCATCCGTCATATAGAACCCCGAGTCTGGTGGGCTCCAAGGATCATCATCCAACACCATTTGCCGTTTGCGAGGCTGGTTTTCGATGATCTCGTAGTAACTGCTCGCACCGCTGATTAAACCGAAATAACGTTCGAACCCGCGCGTGCGGGGCCAGTGCTGAGGGCGCTCTCCGACATGCCATTTCCCGGACATATAGGTGTGGTAACCAGCATCCTGAAGCATCTCTGCAAGGGTCAATGCCGATTCGCTAAGATAGCCCTGGTAGGGTCCCGTCGTTAGCTCACTGTCAACGGAAGACACCATTGCCCCCATTCCGACACCGTGCGGATAGCGGCCGGTCAACAGGGAAGCTCTTGTCGGGCAGCAGCGTCCCGCATTATAAAACTGGCGGAAACGGACTCCATTTTCCGCCAGCGTGTCAAGAGTTGGCGTATGGATTTCACCTCCGTACGCCCCGATATCCGAATAACCTAGGTCGTCCGCCAGAATGATCAGAATATTCGGGCGCTCTGATGATGTTTGGCAGCCTATAATGCCACCTACGACAAGGAGCAAGCCAATTCCCCCAATATTTTTGAGTATCATGTTCTATTGAATCCTGCTATCAGAAGGAATCTAATACTTCGAGGATTAATACAAACCCTTGATGGAATCTAAATCACCAAAAGCGCTGCTGACTCAAACAGACATCGCCCGGATTCTTGAAAAAGAGTTGGGGGACCGGTTTGCACGCGGTGATCGAATCCTGGTGATCATCCCGGATGCAACGCGTACGGCACCACTGCCTACAATCTTCCCCTTGATCTGTGATCTTCTACTGGAACGGGTCGCGGCCCTGGACTTCCTGATTGCGCTTGGAACCCATCCGCCAATGAGTATGCAGGCTCGCTTAGCACTTGTGGGAATCTCACACGCTGAAAAATGCGACCGTTACTCGAGCGTCAATATTTTTAATCATGCATGGGCTGACCCGTCAAAACTGGTCACCTTAACGACCATCGCGGATGAAGAGGTTTTTTCAATCACCAGAGGACTGATCAAACGCCCACTTCCTGTAACAATCAACAGAAAAGTGCTTGACTATGACGTGGCCCTGGTGTGCGGACCGGTTTTTCCGCATGAGGTGGCAGGGTTTTCAGGGGGAAACAAATACTTTTTTCCCGGAATCAGTGGACCGGAAGTGATTGACTTTACGCACTGGGTCGGTGCCCTCATGTCCAGCCGTGCGATTATCGGCACGTATGACACGCCGATTCGCCGGTTGATCAACCGTGCGGCCAATGAGCTTCCTTGCAATCGCGTCTTCATGAACCTGGTTGTGCAGGACGATGGCTTGGCCGGAGTGTACATCGGGGACGATGAGGATGAATCCTGGTTGAGAGCAGCCCGGCATTCTGCTCAACTACATATCACATGGATGAAAAAGCCAGTTTCTCAGGCATTCGCAATCATCCCGTCCATGTATGATGATCTATGGACAGGAGCAAAAGGGATGTATAAACTGGAACCGGTTATTGCCGATGGTGGCGAAATCCTCCTCTATGCCCCGCACATTTCAGAGCTCTCGTATACCCACGGTACACTCCTGGATACCATCGGCTTTCACGGCACGGACTACTTCAAAGCAAACTGGAATCAGCATCGTCATTTCCCGTGGACTGTTCTTGCACATGCGGCACATGTTCGTGGGCAAACCACCTATA
>JAPPBZ010000093.1 GCA_026702635.1 Bacteroidota bacterium | reverse complement strand
TATTACATCAGTCACTTGTAACGCACTTCACGGCAGGATGGCTCAATTTTGAACAATGGTTGATCCGATTCTGCTTTAGTATTATTCTGGCTATTACCTCTATCTCTAAGGTACTTGCACATTAGATCGTGTTCTGCATACCATAAGTACGCGTGATTGAATCCGACTCCGAAACGCGATCACCACTCTACTTGCATCCAGATCAATTGGACCCTACAACCAGGCCCACTCTGCCACCCTCAACTCAGGCTCCTGATACGCCATCAGGAACACCGACACCTTACATCTGGATCACGGAACGCACTTTCTCTTTGTACCTCAGCTTTGCTCTACCCTCCAGTTCCACTATTTCTATCAGGAATGAAAGACCTACGATTTCCCCTGCACTCCGATCTACCAGATCTTCTACAGCGGCTGCTGTACCACCGGTCGCAAGTACATCATCATGGATGAGCACCCGATCACTTGGTCGTATCGAATCTCGATGCATTTCTAACGTGTCTGAACCATATTCGAGGTCATAGGAGACACTGTAGGTTTGGCGAGGCAGTTTTCCTTCCTTCCGAACAGGGATAAAACCAGCTCCCAGCTCAAGTGCAATCATAGGGGCCATAACGAATCCTCGAGATTCTACTCCGACCACTTTCGTAATATTTTCCCCTTTGAATGGGAGAACCAGTTGCTCAACCGCCAACTTCAAGAGTGACATCTTGGATAAGATGGGGGTGATGTCCTTGAAATGAATTCCGGATTTTGGAAAATCTGGAACTGTTCGAATCGCTTGCTCAAGTGTGTCTATCGGGTTCATAAAAATGCTCGCTTCGACCGTTCATATCAGTGCCGCATCAGGAATCCATCCCTTTGGTACCCGTCTACCACACTATGTTAATTTGAGAATGAGTGCTTGCCCTCGTTGATTATATTACGAGTATCTGCATGTCGCGTACAAGGCATGATTATATACCGGGAGTCATCTTGCATGCACCTGACTGCGCAATTGTGCCATAAAGTAAGAAAAATTCTCTGAGTAACGGGGATATTCCTGATCTGTGTGAGCGTACACGGTAGCTTAGGTGAATTACTGCCACACAAGCAGATCCTCTTACATGCAAGCAAATGCAGAATGCCCTGCAGGGGGTGCTCCCATACAGGGCATTCGATCTAACTCCATCCGCAGTCCTGTTTCTGGAGGCTCGATTACAGAGATCCGATCACTCTCCTTCCAGAGTCATCTACTCCGTGAGGGTATGACTTCACAGATCCCGATGCAGACGAATTACCAGCGATACGACGATCCTCGACCAAGAAGCTGATTGATACGATCTTTAATAATCGCTTCCCGGTTACTTTGACGTTCTTCCACAATCTTACTCTGCTCTTCGATATCACTGCGTTTCTGGTCGAGTTCCTTCATCTTCATCGCCTGTTTGTAGTCAAATATCTTCTCCAGTTGCGCTCGGAGCATCTCCTCCTTTTCCTGATAGGATTCTTCATCCGCCTGACGTAACTGTCGCGCTAATCGCCGCGCTTCTACTTCCATCTCTCTCAATTCTCTTGAATCTCCAGGTTCCCGGCGCACATCATGCATCCGTATTTGTTTTCGAGATCCAGATCTTTGGCGAAGCCTATTTCGAATCTGGCGAACGGTACGGGACCGGCGTACTCTCTCTTCGCGGTCCCCTTCCCTCACGACACTCACTATCGTCGTATCTCCATCAGAGTTAATGATCTCCCGCTCTACAACGACTTCCCGCTCACGATCTCCTCTTCGGCTACGCTCTGGGCCTCTTTTCGTAACCATCACTGTATCACCATCTACGCTAACGATCACCACCTCCGCTTCGTGAAGGGGATGTGGCCTATCTCCCCACACAACTATATCCCGTACGTGTCTTAGGGGTCTCTGCGTGACCATCATCGTGTCGCCATCTGCGCTAATGATCACCTCCTCCTCTACGTGAAGGGGGCGCGACCTATCTCCTCGTATAACCATATCGCTTACGCGCCCTGGGTATCTCCTCGTAACAATCATTGTATCGCCATCTGCACTAATGATTACCCCTCTTCCACGCACTGGAGAGGTCATGTTTACACGCATTGGGAATGTCTTAGTAACAATCATTGTGTCGCCATCTGCACTGATGATTACCTCCTTCTCTACGCGAAGGGAATCCCGCTGGGCCTCGGCGTTCTGGGCTATCATCAGAAATGACATCAAAAAAATGGAGGCCAATGCAAAGAACTGTTTCATGACTAAAATTCGTTTGTATGTATGGTAGCAGTGGATTACTTCACCTGGATACACTGCATTTACTGCCTTGCTCCCAGCAGTTCATCCAGGCGAGCATCTATTAGACGATCCATAGCCCGAGATCTTTCCTTTAGCCGCCTTTCCATTCTTTCAAGTTCCATTTCCAGATGTTGTATCTCCATGCGCCGGTTTTCCTGCTTCATCAGAAATATTTCCTCCAGCTTTGCTCTTAGTTGTTCAATCGCTTCATCCCGTTCTGAACCGTCGTCAAGAGATCGAATCCGTCCAGCCATCTCTACAACCTCGACTTCTTTCCGCCATTCATGTTGCAGTAATTCATATAGCTCATCGCTTGCGTTCTGGACATTTTCCAGGTAACCTGAGAATTCGAGCATTCTCGTTGCCTCCTGCAGCCTGGAAGCCATCCCCTCTAATTGTTGTGGAAGAGTTTTATCTCGCGACTCTACTGCAACTGTAGCAACTTCCATCATTTGGCGAAGATCGTACTCCATTGTAGGAACAGATGAAACCACCCCCGAAATATGTTCGGACATCATCTCTACGAGACCAAGTACGTCTAGTGCTCCAGATTCTATTGTCGTGTAGGTGCCATCCGGCTCGAGATATAATTTGAAGTGCACTAGCCCGCTTTGATCCGCCTTCGTAACACGATCCTGCCAGATTTCAAAGCGGGTCCCGTTGATTTCAATCTGCATCGGAAAGGTCCCGCTTGACTGCAAACTGAATTCTACCTCACCCAGGTCCAACTCCTCCGGTAGAGCATCAACATCTATGGGCTGCCCATTCACTCTTAGCTGTCCATCTACACGTTCAACACGGATGGATTGCGCCTGAGCATTACCCGCAAAGAGTGCAATCATAAAGAGTATTAGATAACGAGTCGACATGATCGGTTTCATTGGATTTTGATGGTTATTGAGGGGTGGTACTGGCGGTTCCAACACCAGATGGACTTGTGTCTAATTGAAGTGAATCCAATTTCATGACTGCGGACTCATCCCATAAATCGGGACTGGTTCGCTGGCGCACAACACTGAGTGCCTGCTGCATCTCGATGCGGTCCTGTGTATCATCCCACTGCAGTTCCTCTGAAGCAGAAGGTGGCTCCGCCTCGGGGACTTCGTTTTGCGGAACGGAGAGAAACCACAGAAATAGCACACATGCGGCTGCGGCAAGTGTACCACCGACTAAAGTTAGCCGATTTGGTCGACGAACAGGCCTGCTCCAATAGCGACGAGGCCCGGGCCGGGCAGCTGACACGATTACCCGATCTACTACATCTTCCGGCGCAGTCACACGCCTTCGAAGCGCGGGATTCTCTAGCTGTGTCTTTACACGATTGAATTCTTCATACTCCGCCTGATTCTCAGGGTCTTCAAGAAGTTCTTGCAGCTTCTCCGTACTGACATCTTCACCATAAAGATGTTTGATCAGAAGAAACCTTTGGTCAATATCCGTTGTTCTTATTTTAGACATATGATTTGGCAGGCAACTGCCCGTTCTCTAACTGATCCGTCTTGGGGGCATAACGTCGCGATTGTCGCTCAATCATTGCCCGCAGGTTAATGAGGGCATATCTCATACGCCCGAGTGCTGTATTGATTGATACATCTGTGATCTCGGCGATTTCACGGAATGTTAATCCTGCATCCTGTCGCAATAACACAACCTCCCGCTGCGAGGGAGGAAGGGATTCGATGCAAGCATCCAACCACTGACTCCTCTCTTTGAGATACAATTCTTCATCTGGTGCCTTGGCATCATCAGGAAGACGATCCCAGTAGTTTTCATCATCACCTGCTATATCCTTCCATTTATTCCGACTTCGCTTGTAGTCGTACACAACGTTCCGTGCAATCATCAATACCCAACCCAGAAATCGCCCCTGTGGAGTGTAACTCCCACGACGTCGATGCATCACATCAACGACCTTTAGAAACGTGTCCTGAAAAAGATCATTGGCTAGTTCGGCATCGTGGACCATACCGATAATAAAGCCATAGACACGATCCTTGTGGCGGTTAACAAGCTGCTGGAAAGCGAATTGGTCTCCTTGCTCCACGTAGGCCACCAGCAATTCATCGTCAGGCCGGGATTTGTACATATCGCCGAAGTCACTCTCACCCATTAACGCACATGAATTTTGAGTTATTGCCCACGATCAGCTCAGAAGCAGTTCAAGTACCTCACTGATGCTCTCCACGCCTACAACGCGGATATTGTTTGGGGGAGAAAATTCCTGAAGACTCCGCGATGGTACTACTGCCGTCTCAAATCCAAGTTTGGCACATTCTCTGAGACGTATTTCCAGTCGACTGACTCCTCTTACCTCTCCCCCCAAGCCAATCTCTCCAATCAGAACACCGCACTGGTCTGCAGAGATATCGTGAAGAGATGAAGCAATTGCAACGGCAACACCCAAATCTGCCGCTGGCTCTTCTGCCCGCATTCCACCAGCAACATTCAAGAACACATCCTGACCGCTCAATACCAGCCCTTCACGCTTTTCCAGGACGGCCAACAGTAACTGGAGCCGCTTTGGGTCAAAACCGGTTGAGGTGCGCTGCGGAGTACCATAAGATGTTGGAGACACCAACGCCTGCACTTCCATTAATAAGGGGCGGGTTCCTTCCATCGCACAGATGACACAAGATCCCGTGGCACCGTTTTGGCGTTCTGACAAAAAGATCTCACTGGGATTTAATACTTCCTTGAGCCCAGCACCCGTCATTTCGAAAACCCCGATTTCATTCGTAGACCCAAACCGGTTTTTCACCGCACGAAGGATGCGGTATCCGTGGTTTTGATCTCCCTCAAAATAGAGCACCGTGTCCACTAGGTGCTCCAGTACACGCGGACCTGCAATTGATCCTGATCGGGTAACATGTCCTACCAGAAAGGTCGCCGCATTCATTTTCTTGGTGAGTTGCATTAATGCGGCTGCACTCTCACGAATCTGGGTGACGCTGCCGGGGGCACTGGAGACCTCTGGATCATACAACGTCTGTATCGAATCAATGACGATAACATCCGGCATCGAATCTTCAATCGCTCCCAAGATTGCTTCTGTATTTGTTTCGGCCAATAAAAGTACATTCTCCGTAGCAGCATCCAGGCGCTGAGCACGAAGCTTCACCTGCCTGGCAGATTCTTCACCAGATACATACAGTACAGTGAGGGGATCCAGATAACGGCCCAGTTCTGTCATAAGTGTGGACTTGCCGATCCCTGGATCTCCTGCGACCAGTGCGATAGATCCTCGCATAATCCCTCCTCCCACAAGACGATCCAGTTCCTGTGAGCCCGTGACGATTCGAGGCATCTCCCCGATCTCCACCTCATCAATGGGCTGTGGGATTGCAACATGGGTCGCAACGTGGCGGCGACCGGTTCCCTTCTCCTCTACCATGGTATCCCAGAAATTGCACCCAGGACATTTACCCAGCCACTTAGGGGACGAGTAGCCGCACTCCTGACAGCAATACCTTGATTTTGTCTTTGCCATTCTTTCGAATTATTTGCTCTGCAATATAGCTATCGGAGTGTGAGCTAGAAACAACAATCGCAAAAATTGATTAACTCCGCAGCATTCTGCCATTATGATGTCACCTATTGTTCTGCGAATTACCCAGCCATTCTTCGATATTGGCCGCTTTACGATACTCATGTCATCGGCCTTCATGTCGTTGCGTGAGATGAAGACCTATTGGCAGAACTTCCTAATTCAGCTGGTTCGGATTGGAATTGATTCGATTCCCATTGTTGCATTGGCAGCGGCGTTCTCTGGAGCCGTCACAACGGTTCAAACAGCTTATCAGCTGGTTTCTCCCATCATTCCGCCCAAGATTATCGGTGCGGTGGTAGTTCCATCGCTCACGATGGAACTCGGAGCAGTCGTAACAGGATTTATCCTTTCTGGTCGTGTAGGTGCACGTATCGCAGCAGAGCTTGGGACTATGCGGGTTACGGAACAGATTGATGCCCTGGAAGCCATGGGCCTCAATTCCGTCGGATACCTTATCGTTCCACGTGTTCTGGCTGGGATCGTCATGGTTCCCGTTTTATACGTCGCAGCCTGTCTGGTTGGTGTTTTCGGGGGAATTGCTGCTGCTGAGCTGACCGGAGTCGTATCTACGGGAGAATTTATTCAGGGAGCTCGCGAACACTGGAATTTTTTCGGTCCCTACTTTGGGCTCATTAAAGCATTTGTTTTTGGGTTTCTGATTACAGCCGTATCCTGCTACATCGGGTATTTCACTAATGGAGGGGCAGACGGAGTCGGGCGCAGTACGACACGCGCTGCCGTGATGAGTTGCGTCCTTATTTTGGTTGCAGATCTCATTCTTGCCGTCCTTCTCCTGTAAACTGCCCCGCACGAATAGCCCTTTTCGAGTGTATGATCCAAGTACAGAACATCTACAAATCGTTTTCTGGTCGTGCGGTACTTCAGGATGTCTCCCTCGATATTCACGAAGGGAGTACGCAAGCGATTATTGGTCAAAGCGGCTCAGGAAAGAGTGTTCTCATGAAGCACGTGATTGGGCTACTGCGCCCCGACCGTGGAAAAATATTGGTTGACGAGGTCGATATTGGAAAAATTAGTTACCAAAAACTCCGCAAGGTTCGGAGGCAATTCGGAGTTCTTTTCCAAGGTGGAGCACTTTTTGACTCGTTGGATGCATTTGAGAATGTGGCCTTCCCGCTTAGAACTTTTACCACGAAAACAGAAAAGGATATCCGTCATGAAGTACAAAAATGTCTTGATCTGGTGCAACTCTCGAATATTGGCTCAAAAAAGACGGATGAGTTGTCTGGTGGAATGCGAAAACGGGTCGCGCTTGCACGCGCAATTGCACTACGCCCCAGATATATTATCTACGATGAACCAACCAGTGGACTAGATCCAGAAACCTCCAATACGATTAACGATCTGATCAAAGGGCTTGCTGATCATCTCGAAATTACCAGTATCGTGGTTACCCATGATATGCACTCGGTGCTGCAAATCGCCGACTGTGTAGCTTTCATCCATGACACACGTATGCATTGGAATGGGACGATTGATCAGCTGCAAAAGAGCTCCGACGAAACGCTTCGTGCATTCGTGAAGGCCAATGAGTATGTGATTGGACCTCAGCATTCATCTAACAACCGATAATCAAGTGAAGCTACCCATCGAATTAAAAATAG
>JAPPBZ010000310.1 GCA_026702635.1 Bacteroidota bacterium | reverse complement strand
CCTGCCTGAAACTTATGTTTCAACAGGAACGCTACACCTCTTTTGGTCAACACAAACGTGAGCAGGAGCTTACTACAGCAATTGCCGCCGTTGAGTTAGAGTTGGAAAATGCCTCTGAACCTGTTCGCAACATCAAACTTCGGCGACTGAAGGTGTTGGAGCAGCGCAGGGAACGTTTCAAACAAACCCAGGAGCAACTGGAAATGATTGAAGCGCAGGTCGCTACAATTGAAGATGTCGTGAAGTACATCCATGAGCAGTCGTTGACCCTGAATAACCCCGAAGAAATCACCTACCAGCTTGACCTTCTTCTCTCGGAGGTTGAGGAAACCGAAGCTTCTGTTTCTCAAATTGAATCTGTATTTGGACCAGAGGAAAGTGAGAATGACTGGGAGGCTCCGGCACTGCAGTCCAGATCCCGTACCTGATCGCCTGCTTCACGCATGGCCCTGTCTGTAATAATTAGTACTCTCTTTTTGAGTGCGTTCTTCTCTGGCACAGAAATCGCATTCGTCGCCGCGAACCGCCTACGCGTCGAAATGCGTGCACGTCGCCGCGGTGTTCTCGGACATCTGGTCACTTTTTTCTTCGAATCACCTACACGATTATTGACGACCACTTTGGTCGGCAATAATATCGCACTGGTCATCTTTTCCACCGCCATGGCACTCGTCCTGGCTGAACCACTATCCCGCTATGTGACCGGTGAGAGCCCACAGTTGATTGTTCAGACGCTCATCGCTGCGATTGTGGTGCTGCTAATTGGCGAGATACTTCCCAAAACCATCATGCGGGAGACTGCAAATCGGGCAGTTTTTTTTCTTGCGATCCCGCTTGTTGTAACCTATATCGCACTCCTGCCCCTCATCCTCCTAGTTGGCTGGACATCGCAGCTACTTCTCAAGGGACTCGGCGGCGCATCTGATCAGCTTACCCGCTTCTCCCGCCGTTCGTTTGAAAAAATGATCGAAGAGAATGTGGAGCGCGGATCCCTTGACCTTGATGCTGAGGAAACAGAGATGCTCACCAATGTTTTTGGGCTGCATGAAAAACGCGCGAAAGTATGCATGACACCGCGGACGGAGATCGTATCTATTTCGGAAGACACTTCTCTCGAAGACTTTCGGCAACTCTGCATTGAAAGCGGGTATTCCAAAATACCGGTCTACCGGGAAAACATTGATACGATTGTAGGTATTGCCTTTGCCTACGATTTGTTTGAGAGCCCAGAGACTTTACAAGAGGTCGTACGCCCCGCCCGATTCGTTCCAGAATCAAAACCTGCCAAAGAGCTTCTTCGAGAATTCAGGGACAGTCACCGATCTATCGTGATTGTCATTGATGAGTACGGGGGAACTGCCGGCTTGATCACACGTGAAGACCTCCTGGAAGAACTCTTCGGTGATATTCAGGATGAGTTCGATACGGAAGAGGTAACCATGAGCGAAACAGCACCCCGTACTTACAGGTTCGGCGGAAAGGCCGAAATTGATGAGATCAATGAACGCTTTGATCTAGCGATCCCCACGGGAGATTTTGAAACCATCGCCGGATTTATTCTTGACCATAGCGGCGCAATTCCCTCCCCGAATGACCGCTTGGTCATTGGCACCTTCCGAATCGAAATTCTCAAAGCCTCACGAAACCGGATTGAGCTCGTCCAGCTCTCCCTTGTCGATTAGGATGGTGGGGCCTTGCCCTCACTAGAAGACTCCGTATCTCCACTAATTGCTGAACGCATATCTGTATCTGCTTCAATATTGCGCAGATTATAATAATCCATCACCCCCAATTGGCCTTTGCGGAATGCCTCCGCAATTGCTTCGGGAACCATTGCCTCGGCTTCCACAACACGAGCACGAGCTTCCTGTACACGGGCAACCATCTCCTGCTCAAGCGCGACGGCGGCAGCACGCCGCTCCTCCGCCTTGGCCCGCGCAACCTGTAGATCTGCCTCCGCCTGATCCGTCTGCAGCTTCGCACCAATATTCTCGCCAACATCTACATCCGCAATATCAATGGATAGGATTTCGAACGCAGTCCCTGAATCCAGTCCCTTCGCTAATACGGTCTTGGAAATAATATCAGGGTTTTCCAGTACTGCAGCATGCGAGTCAGATGACCCGATGGTGGAGACAATTCCCTCCCCCACCCGAGCAATGATGGTCTCCTCGCCGGCTCCTCCTACGAGCCGCTCGATATTGGCACGTACAGTGACGCGCGCAATGGCACGAAGTTGTATCCCATCTTTCGCGATTGCGGAAATGGGTGGGGTTTCGATGACCTTCGGGTTCACGGAAACCTGAACCGCCTCAAATACATCCCGACCGGCAAGATCTATTGCCGTTGCACGCTCAAACGGCAGGTCAATGTCTGCTTTATCTGCCGAAATCAGCGCATTGATGACCTGTTGGACATTGCCTCCTGCCAAAAAATGTGCCTCCAGTTTTGGAGTTTCAGCGGGAATTCCAGCCTTGTGCGCTGTGATGAGCGGTTTCACAATCCGATCCGGTGGGACCCGCCGGAGTCGCATTCCGACCAGATCGCGAAAGAGTTTCAAATGAACACCTGAGAAGATTGCCGTGATCCAGAGTCGTACCGGAACGAAGTACAACAACAGGATGACACCAAAAAGGATCAGCAGAATGATAATAAAGCTGCCTAAGTTCAATAAATTCTCCATTTGTTTCGTCTACAGGTTTTTTCTGTTACGGAGTGCTGTCGACTGAATATCGACCATGCACACCACCATCTTTGGATACGAGTCGTATGTCGGTGATACGTATTGCCTTTGAAATAGATTTACACATGTCGTAGATAGATAACGAAGCAATCGATACGGCCGTCAATGCCTCCATCTCCACTCCGGTACGTCCACATGAAGTAACGTTAGCTCGAATCCTCACAGCGTGCATCTTTTCATCAAATGAAAACGAAAGTACGACCGAATCCAATGGAATCGGATGGCACAGTGGAATCAGTCGAGCAGTATCTTTCGCTCCCATGATTCCCGCTAACTGCGCTGTCGTCAGTACATCCCCCTTAGCAATTCGCTTCTGTGTCAATGCCGTATATGTATCAACCCCCAGTTGTACAATCCCCTCCGCGGAGGCACTGCGTGTTGAAGAAGGCTTCTTTGAAACATCCACCATGTGGACGCCACCTTCATCCTCCAGATGAGTAAATTCCGGCATTCTAGAATCGTATGAGTTACCTGATACCTGACAGGGATTCTTTTGTCCCTGTCCAAAAATTTTCGTACAATTCACCCTAATGTAACGTAATCACATCTGAAGTACCCCCTAAATAGGTCGGCACTCGTGAATGTGAGGCGATATCACAATAATTCCGCTGATAATATGACTGAAATTTCGACTCTCTGTGACTTAATTGATTTTGGCCTGACCCACAACTCTGGCATTGTTTCCTCTACCAAACGAAAGGGAACATGGACCGATACGGATGTGGCTACATTTCGAGAGCGTATGGACGCCTGTGCTGCAGGTCTTTACAGCCTGGGCATACGAAAAGGGGACCGGGTTGCTCTCCACTCGGAAAACAGCACTGAATGGCTCATTGCTGATCAGGCACTGTTATCTCTGGGGGCAGTCAGCGTGCCCATCTATACCACCCAGCCCGAAGGGCAAATCTTACACATTGTTCGTGATGCTGGTGTGCATGGATATATCGTATCGTCTCAGGAATTGTATGATCGGTGTCCCAGCGGGATGATGGTAAATTCAGACTTGAAATGGGTGATGGGAATCCTCGGCAAATACACCGATGATATGTTCACCATGGAGGATCTGATTGAGCGTGGCAAAAAACAGCTTTCCGAGACACCAGATCTGCTCAATGAGACCAGAGCGGCGGTGAGCAGCGACGACCTGGCCACAATTTGCTACACGTCCGGTACTACTGGTCAGCCCAAGGGGGTTATGCTCACACACGGGAATTTGACGACCAATGCACTTGCATTGGCCGAACGCTTACCGTTCGACGTTCCTGCACGTGTCCTATCCTTTCTTCCTCTGTCTCATTCACTGGAACGCGTTGCCTCTACCTTCTATCTCTCCCAATCTTGTCCCATCTACTTCATTGAAACGACCGATGAGCTGATGGAGGATATGCAACATGTACGCCCGGCACACATGACGACAGTCCCTAGATTGCTCGAAAAGGTTCACGCAGGTATCATGACCAAAGCCGTGGCCGAGAAAGGGATCCCAGGATTGATTGCCCGGTGGGCCTTTGGACGCGCGGAACGGTTTGACCTTGAAAACCCCAGTTCAGGTTTGCAGGACAAGCTTGCGGACAAGCTTGTCTACAGCAAGGTACGGAACACACTCTTCGGTGGAAATCTGCAGGCACTGACCAGCGGGGGTGCTGCACTGTCAACGCAGGTGCAGGCTTTTATCAATGGCTTGGGAATTTATTGTGGCCAGGGATATGGTCTAACCGAAACCTCCCCTGTAATTACCCTCTACGAGCGCAAAAAACTTCGTCCAGGCTCAGTGGGAACTGCGATTCGAGATGTAGAAGTAAAGATTGCTGAAGATGGAGAGATTTTGACCAGGGGGCCGCATATTATGCGCGGATACTATAACATGCCCGAAGAAACCGCGGAGACGATTACCAATGACGGATGGTTGCACACCGGCGATATCGGGAAGCTTGATAAAGATGGCCATCTGTATATTACAGATCGGAAAAAACAGCTCTTTAAGCTTTCTACCGGAAAATACATTGCTCCCGTGCCGATTGAGGTAAAACTGGCGTCGGATCCTCTCGTTGAGCATGCCGTCGTGATTGGACCTGATTTCAAGTTCTGTGCCGCTCTCATCGTCGTAGATGCCGCCTACGTAGAAAATGCTTACGGATCTGAGCCAGATGTACAGATCTTGAATGACGCAGTTCAGACCGTAATCGATAAAGTGAACGAGGATCTGCCGCCCTGGGAACAGGTGAAGAAGTTTCATTTGATCCTTGATCCATTCACCATTGATACGGGGGAGCTCACACCTACGCTGAAAGTGAGGCGTAAGAATGTGTTTGCGAAATACCAGAAAGAAATTGGCGGGCTGTACTCGTCTTAGTCAGCGGTATTCATCACTTTCTCGCGCAACGGATATGGAGCGTCGCCGTATGCCACGGCCGTGATATTTCTTCCTCAATTATGAAACTTGACCTGACTCCCTTCGGCATTGAAGTCAAGGACATCCGACGGAATGTGGTTCCGGCGGTACTGTACGAAGATGCTCTGCGCAATGAAGCCACCGCGGCAATTACACAGAGCGGTGCACTGGCTATCACAAGTGGAAAAAGGACAGGCCGCAGCCCTCGGGATAAGCGTATTGTTAAGATGGCTCCAAGCGCAAGCGATATCTGGTGGGGCTCTGTCAATCTGCCTATTGATCAGCATACCTTCGAAATCAACCGGGAGAGGGCTCGCGATTATCTCAATACCCGCGAACGACTCTATGTCGTGGATGGCTATGCCGGATGGGATCCACGCTACCGTATCAAGGTGCGCATCATCTGCGAACGAGCGTACCATGCCCTGTTTATGCGAAATATGCTGATTCGGCTCAGCGATGAGGAGTTGAAAGCCTTTGGCGAACCGGACTACGTCGTCTACAATGCCGGCATGTTTCCAGCCAATCGCCACACGACCTATATGTCATCCAAAACCAGCATCGATCTTTCTTTCGAAGATCAAGAGATGGTCATCCTAGGTACGCAGTATGCCGGAGAGATGAAAAAAGGCATCTTTACGATCATGAATTATATCATGCCCCGCAGGGGGGTATTGTCTATGCATTGCTCAGCGAATCAGGGAAAGGAAGGAGATGTCTCTCTTTTTTTCGGGCTTTCGGGAACGGGAAAAACCACATTGTCTGCAGATCCTGCCCGTGCACTGATCGGTGATGATGAGCACTGCTGGACAGAAAATGGGATTTTCAATATCGAGGGTGGCTGTTATGCCAAGGCCATCAATCTGTCTGCTGACCAAGAGCCGGAGATTTTCAATGCGATCCGCTTTGGTACCGTTCTGGAAAACGTTGTTTTCGATCCGGTCACGCATTCCGTGGACTACACAGACACGACCCTGACCCAAAATACCCGTGCCTGTTTTCCCATTGAGTTTATGCAGAATGCACAGATTCCCTGCGTGGGGCGGCACCCGTCAAATATCATTTTTCTCACATTTGACGCTTTTGGGGTTCTGCCACCAATTGCGCGCCTGAGCCCCGAACAGGCAATGTATCACTTCATCAGCGGCTATACCGCCAAGGTTGCAGGAACTGAAATAGGGGTCAATGAGCCGGTGGCAACCTTTTCTGCGTGCTTTGGTGCGGCATTTCTGGTATGGCACCCCGCAAAGTACTCTGAATTGCTGGCGACAAATATTGAAAAACATAAGGTCAATGTCTGGCTTATCAACACCGGTATGATCGGGGATCGAAATGAACGAATCCAGCTTCGATATACCCGCGCGATCATTGATGCCATCCATAATGGAGACCTCCTTGATGTACCCACAGTACACGAACCTATCTTTGGGTTGGCAATTCCTACAACGTGCCCCGGCCTGCCAAAAAGTCTCTTATTTCCTGAGAAGGCGTGGTCTGATCCAGATGCTTATCAGGAAGCGGCCCGGCGCCTCGCAGTTCTCTTTACTGATAATTTTGCTCAGTATATCAACAAATGCTCCCCCCAAGTTCAGTCTGCCGGTCCTCTGAGTAATCAGGGATCGGAGATGTATTTTCCCCGAGGCGGATGATCCTGGCCTTATTGGTCATCAATCGTCGGGGCGTGATGCCCCCGATTACTCAATCACTGCCAGATCGAAAAGGCGATGACTTGCAGAATAACCGGCGAAGATGCCGCGCCCACCTTCAAGGTTTGTGTATATATTGGCCGGTTCTCCAAATCCACCGAAATCCTCCTGCTCTTCAATTGAACCATGGTATTCCACATATTCTGGGCTCAAAGCCGTAACGAAGAGGATTAGAGTCACTTCCTCAAGATTTCCCAAATCTGATGGTATTTGCACCTTGACATCAAAGTCAAAAACTGGATCATCCACAAAACGATCAGAAGAGACCCCAAGGGAACAATCAAAGTCATCGCTAGCTTCCACAGACACGGGATTCAGGACATCCCTAAATGAACAGAACCAGCGTGGACTATCATGGCGCATGGGTAGGCCTTGAACCCGATATGTTGTCCCGCCTAGAGGGAATCCAAGAAAAATGCCAAAACTATAATAGTTGAGACCCGGGCGATTCTCCAAGCTAAAACTGACTACGTATCCTGAATCCTCGAACACGTCAGTAGCGCCCAATCTCGAGATCTCTGCATCTGGAATGACTGGAGGTGCAGGAGCCATCGAAATGGCAGATACGGAACGCAGTCCTGGAGCTTCGACAACGATACGGTAGGAGACATTTGCCCTTGGCTTGCGCAACTGTGATGAGACATACC
>JAPPBZ010000341.1 GCA_026702635.1 Bacteroidota bacterium | reverse complement strand
TTGACTGCCCCCAGCACTTCGGGGACGTGCTGCCATTCGTCGAGCAACAGCGGGCCCTTGATTGGTACGTACTCTCTGGACACTGGGAAACCAGCGTAGTGATTGGAGAAGGTCTGCTTCGCCAGGAAAACCCGGCAGTTTACTGATTCGATTCACCGAGACCTGCCGTACACCGGGCTCCACCTCATACAGATCTCGACGATCTGAGCTGACAAAAATCGCCTCGGATTCCAAGGTTTGGCGATCTAATCGAATTGTGGTTGGCTCCCCGGAGATCTCAAGTAAGGTGTCCAAGGTTGCGTAGCCAAGAAAGGAAATCCTTGCCCGGTATTGCCCAAATGGCAAGGATGGGATTGCATAATACCCTGCCTTATTGGTTGCGGAGCCTATCGAAAATCTGGGCAGATATACGTGCGCCCCCGGCAAGGTCTCCTCGGACAACGAATCCATCACAAATCCGTGCAGCGTACCCAAACGGATCTCTGCTGGGTGCAGAGCCGCATCCTCTCCTACTTCTACAAGTACATATTGCCGCCTTTTTAACCGGATCACACCAAGATCCTGATCCGAGAGAATGCATGCCAGCGCAGCAGCAACGTCAGTACCAACATAATTGCATGTCGCCAAACGCCCCTCTACCTGCCGCTGAGCGTAGACAAGGTTAATACGATACGACGTTCCAAAGGAATCCAGAACCTGGGAAAGGGGCTCAGATGAAACATCCACTGAAATATCCTGGGCATACGAGCTTGCCTCAGGGCTGACACCTACGAAGACAGCAACCAGGTACAAACAAAGTAATCGCTTCCGAAAAAACCACTGCCGAAGAGTAACGTGCATTTAGTGTGCGCGTTACACATCATAGCCATCTGTGTTCCAAACCGCCTTTTAGGGAACAATGCGGTAGGTCTCCCCCTCTCTAAGTACTTCGGCGTTCAGCGTGAGCGCAAGTGCATCCAGAATTTCTTCGGCCGTAACGTCTGGAGCGAAGGTGCCGGTTACCCTCTCATTTATCAGGGATGGATCAAAGTCAACTCGAATATTCCGACTTGTAGAAAGCAGTACCGCTGCCTTCCTCAATGAAGTTTCTCGGAAAAATATAAAACCGGTCCACCCCATTTGATCTTCTATATTTACTTCCACCGGTGGCGTTGGTGCAGCAGATCCCTGTGCTATGCTTGTCATTTGCCCAGGAACGAGCAGAACGCTCTGAGGATTTTCTATCTTTGAGGCGACCTCTAGCCGACCACTTTCTAAAACAATCTGGGTAAGCCCGTTCATAGAGCGCACACCGAAGCGTGTCCCCAGTACCCTTGCTACCGCCTCCTCCGTTTGCACGGAAAATTGATCCGGCTGATGTGCAATATCAAAAAGCGCCACCCCCGTCAACTCTACAGAGCGCGGAAAATTCTGCTCATCAAACCGAAGGGTTGCAGGTCCATTGAGGTGTGCGATGGAACCATCGGGAAGGAGGACACGCTCATATTCGCCTGGATCCACAGTTGCCACCTGGAGAGTAACGTCTCTCTGATTCAGAAGCAGAAGGATAGTAATCACAGATACCGCGAGAACGGCAATAGCAGCAGCCATTCGGAATGTCCGCAATGGCAATACCCTAGCCGTCGACCGGTTGTCCTCCAATTCCCAGCATGTAAGAAAATCCTGACGATCCCGTTCAATTTGGGCAGCAACTTCGGAATACCCCGGATCCGACTCAATGACGGAATCGAGGGCTCCCCATTTTTCATTCACCTCGGCTGCTTCCTCCTCGCTTAAATCTTCCGCATGCCCTCCAAAAACCAGCGAGTATAGTACAAAATCACGAGGACTGGGGATCCGATCTCGCATATAAGCCCGAAACCGTTGCCAGCCTGCAAGAGAACGTGCCAAATCTGGATCAGCTTCCAGATTTTCAATATGTGCCTGCTTCTCTTCGGCGTTGAGTGCTTCTTCGCAAAGCACCTTTTTTAGTATCTCGGATTGGTCCATCCTAGAGTAAGGGTCCGTCTATCAAGAGACGCTGGAAAAGTACAAAAGGTAACAGCTAATCTGTGAATATAGATCTCATTTTTTCAAACGCGCGTTTTACTTGCATTTTGACGGCCGTCTCGGTCGTATCCAGGATCTCGGCAATCTCCTTGTATTTGTATCCATGCTCGCGGAGTTCCAGAATGCGTCTGGCACGTGGAGTGAGCGTTCCAAGAGCACGCTCTGCATCAAACTTGCTCCCGAACCATTCATCGGGCGAATCTCGTCTCTCGGGGAGCATTTGCGGCTCGTAGGTTTTCTCCTTGGGAGAGTGCCGTCCCCGGTAATAGTCATGCAATTCGAACAAGGCAGCCTTCATCGCAAATGCTTTGAGCTTATCTGGCTGTTTTAATGCAGGCAAGCCCGAATGAACCCGCAGTAGCGCACACTGTGTTAGATCGTCTACAACCGCCTGATTCCCAATTTTGGCCTTGAAGTACCTTTCAAAGACTTTAGATAGTCGCCGCAAAAGCAAATTTCTGGAATATTCATCCCCTTTTTGTGCACGTTGCACAAGTCCCGGATCAAAATTACCTGAGGCCATTTGATACACCGTATCCGATTCGCACAAGGCTGTCTATGGCGTAGCCAATCTGCTTATTGTGATGTTCCATGTCGGATCGAAAATCGACCGATTTATCACAGAGCCCATGATTTTGGAGAGTCATAATTCTCCATCTCCAGAACCCTGTCGATGACACTCTAATAATACGTGGGATATTCAATCGCAGGGTGAATTGATATTATTACCATCCATAATGATGTAGTTGTAGCATGCTTTGGGGCAAGGGTTCCAAACTATTCGCCACCCAGAAGCCGTTTAAAACCTCAGTCCCTACCAAATAATCTTCATGGGCAGACAGGACCCGTACGATGTGGATGCGCCAATAAAACAAAAAAAGCCCCGGAGGTTTTTTCCCCGAGGCTCTTTGTGTAAGAATTATAAAGACCTAGAATAGATCTGCGACCAGTCGAAGCACATATGAGCGCCCATTATAGTCCCAGGGGGTGCTCTCTGGACGAATATTCCCCTGACTACCTGTTTCGTCTGGATGGGAGTCCGGATACGTATCAAACAGATTATCGATTCCCAGGGATACGCGATAATCTTCAAGGAAACGATACCCAACTTCAGCATCAACAATCACAGCTGAATCAAACTCATCCAGCAGGCTCCCGCTGCTATTCACACATGAGTTGCTGTTATTGCGACAAGCAAACCAGCCATCATAGTAATTGAGTCGAACCATTCCACTGACCGCCCCGCGGATATGGCGTCCCATCAGTACGATTCGATGTTTGGGGTTCAGATCTTCAGTTTCGAGCTGGCGGCGAGGAGTCAACAGACTCAGCGTAAACGGAGTACTCAGCGACTGTCCGAGAAAAGTGCTGATATCCCGCGGCTGTGAGAAATCTTCCAAAGAAGTCATCGTCCAGTTCCACGCGAGAGAAGCTTGGGTTGCGTTCCCTGCATCACTCTCTCGGTCATACGCCAAAAGAAGGTCAATCCCACGTGTACGCGTATCAAAGTCATTGGAGAAGAATTTGATTTCGCGGAGAGTAGTTGAGGCACCTCCCAAGAGTGCTTGCTGAACAATAATATCCCGAATTTCCTCGGTAATCGCAATATTCCCAGTGAGTGAGATCCGATCCTGAAGCGAAATATCAAAATAATCAAGGGTCAGTGTCAAATTGGACGAGAGATCAATGATCGTTCCCAATGTCAAGCTGAACGCCGTTTCTTCGGTAAGTTCCTGGCCGCCAAGAGCAGCGGAAATTGGGTGAGTTGGCGGAAGCTGCCCGGTTTCCACGAGTTGATCGCCTTCACCGGAAAGTGCAGTCTGTAATGCCCAGAGATTTGCCTGGCCAGGAGTGGGAGCCCGGAAGCCAGTGGAGACCGTGCCACGGAAACGAAGTGCCCCGGTCGCACGATATAGTGCTGCGACCTTACCGGTCAGCGTTGACCCGAAATCATTGTAATAATTCTCGTAGCGAGACGCAACACCCAAGGTCAAGCGAGTAGTTACATCTGTCTCCAAGTCGAGATAAAGAGCGACATTGGGGCGATCCCATGAAAATGCAAAATCCGGGTTCAAACCTTGATAGCCATTGGAACCAACACTGAACCCTTGGGTGCTATACGGACCATTCTCCCATGAAGCAGGGTCACCGGCCTCAGTGGTGAACTCTTCAGTGTGCCACTCTAACCCGAATGCAATATTCAAAGGGGTGGCAAAAGCACTCACCCCAACGGGATAGGAACCGGAAGCGGAAACCGTGAACTCCTGCTGCTCGTACCCACGAGGCTTGAAGGATGTAGGGGTATCCGGTCCCAAGGAAGCGTTGACGGTGTTGTAGATGAAGTAGTCAATATCACTGTTCCCCATGGAGAAACTCAGATCCCAGCGAAGGGCATCATCCGCTCCACCACGAATACCCGTGGTTACGCTTAAATCATAAATGTTAGCACCAAAGCGTGGTGTAAAACCACCCGGAAACAATTCATTGAAGAGAAAGCACTGGCCCTTGTACTGTGAAATAAACGTATTCACCGCCGCAAAATCTGCGTCTAGGCTTGGCACCAGCTCGTTACAGACTATATCGTCGTTCTCATTCAAATCCGCAACGGCTCTAACTGAACCGTTTCTGAACACAGCCGATCTGGCACTACTCGTTCCGGGAGAACGAAAGTAGAATCCGCCCTCGGATTCCCGATTGCCGTAGCCACCGAATGCGTAGATGTGAGCATTACTGCCTACATCAATACCCGCGTTCACAAAACCAACGAACGAATTACTGACGTCTGGACTCCCCCAAACCTGAGCCGGATTGTTGACCGGGTATCCCCTTTGGATCAGCGCACTTTCATCCCGCCGAAGTCCACTGCGAATCGTAGGATCTGCATCACGGTATTCAAGGCTCAGATTCAAAAAGCCACGCTCTGTAAGAGGAAGTCCGACGTTCGCGGCTGCGAGGAAATTCCTTCCAGTAGCAGAATAATCGTGCTTACTTAGTAAACCATTTGATGCATTAATGCCATTCGGCACTAAATCATCACCTCCAGAGTACATCCCACCTTGCAGCCGGACATGGACCCCTTGATTATTGTCACGAAGCTGCATATTGAACACACCGGCCACGGCATCTGCGCCGTACTGAGCCGCAGCCCCGTCCCGAAGTACTTCAACCTGCTTCAGTGCAATGCTCGGAATCATGTTGATGTCTGCCCCCTGCGAACCCGTATTCAAAGAACTACCAAGAAGGGCCATTGACGCTGAACGATGACGTCGCTTACCATTGACCAACACCACGACATTATCTGGCGAAAGGCCACGAAGAGTGATAGGTCGTACTAGTGTAGCCTCATCATCAATTCCATGGCGCTGAACATTGTAAGATGGAATCTGCGTACGGAGGATCTCATCAATATCTGAACTGGTCTGAGAAGCCAGATCCCTGGGACCAAATACATCAACAGGAACGGCGGAATCCTTCACAAGCCGAGGCAACCGTCGTGACCCTACGACGACAAACTCGTCAATCTCCAAGATACTCTCACTGAGTTGAACGTTGATCTCATTCGTACCCTCTGAAACGAGCACCTCCTGAGTCCTATATCCCACAAACCGAAATTCCAATGTGCTGCCAACAGCAACATCTGAGAGCGAGTACATGCCCTCGGAATCGGTGACCGTACCCTCCAAGGTACCTTTAATTATAACCTGTACACCCGGGAACGGCTGGCTCGTTGCAGTTTCTGTTACCGTGCCCGTTACAGTGACCTGAGCCGCCACAACGGGGACAATGAGAAGTCCAAGTGCCAATAAAATGGAAGTAGCAAGTTGTTTCATTTTTTCGAATGTTTGTTTCTGAAGTTAAGTGGACGCACAACCATGCCCCGGGCCAAGGCAATCACTCGCTGAAAGAAAACCCCTCTCCTGTGAAAGAGAATGCTCTCAGACGGCAAATAAATCATGCCTAGCACGCTATTCACTATGAACACAATATAAGATAAGGGAAATACAAAAATCTTTCTTTTTTGAGGAAGAAGTGATATGCTTTCCATGTATTCTCAGTGATATGGACCATCGGGCGGTCATAATACAACCACATCCGCGCCGTATACGGATTGAATATGGCTTGGTTTCTAAGCGGGAAAAATCAAAGGGCCCGATCAGATTACATCTCCTAACCCTGGCATTTTGATGCCTCCCAGTGCAGATCCAATTCTTCTAACTTCGCCGCCTTCATGTCCGGCACATTTGCTTCTACGTATTCGAACCGAATGCGGAAGCGACGATTCGCAGTTCTGAGTGCATCTTCTGGATTAATTTGATTTTTTCGTGCATAATTGACTAGTGCAAAAAGTAAATCTCCAAACTCGCTCTCGCGTTCATCCTCCGAAGCTGCTGTCTTGAATTCCTGAATTTCCTCTTCGACCTTAGCCCAGGTACTTTCCCGATTGGGAAAATCAAACCCAACACCCGCAGCTTTTTCCTGCATTCGATAAGCGGACAGGAGCGCGGGTAACCCGGCGGGTACACCGCTTAGCACGGACCGTCCCTTTCGCTCTTTTGCCTTGAGGGATTCCCAATTCCGGAGCACTTCTTCAACCCCCGATACATGCACCTGACCAAATACATGTGGATGGCGCCGAACCATCTTGTCAATCGTTGCCGCAATTACATCGGCCAAATCGAACTGCTCGGCCTCTTCTGCAATGACACTGTGCAGGATGATTTGCAACAGCAGATCCCCCAGTTCTGTACTGAGTTCCTTCATATCCCTTTGATCAAGCGCTTCAACGGTTTCGTATGCCTCTTCAATCAGCAGATGGCGCAGTGAGGCGTGCGTCTGCTTCCGATCCCACGGGCATAGCTTTCTGAGTTGACGAACCACATTGACCAGGAGAACCCACTGGGGAGTCGAGTCATTGATCTCTGAATATTCCTGATTATAGATTTCTCGAAGCATTAATCTGGGGCTATATTGATGTTTTAATCCGTATTGATCTCATGGGGACGTTTTTCTGTCTGATGCGTTTCAAATACGGACCAATGTCTTACATTCTAAATACAAATCATGCAAGATATAAATGTAAATAAAGTCGTCCTCATTGGACGCATTGAAGAAGAACCTGTCCTTCGTCACACCCAAACCAACACGGCAATCTGTTCGTTTCGTGTTGTAGTAACTGAGACCTATGTCAATCGGGATGGGAATCCCACAGAGCGCAAATCCACGCACAGCGTGGTCGTTTGGGGGCAAAAAGCGGAGACATTCAAAAATCAGGCCCACGCAAACTCTCTCATATTTGTAGACGGGAGTATTCGAAACCGCTCTTATGAGGACCGTGAGGGAAATCGGAAATGGGTCACGGAAATAAACGCTCAAAATGCATTCGTACTGGATGCCGCGAGCGGACATCAAGCACATCAGGGAGCACAGGGTGGATATACGCAGCCTCAGCAGGCCCCAGCCCAACAACCTGCACCTCCCCCGCAACAGCCCCCGGCTCAGCAGGGACCACCGACGGTGGAAGGCTCTTCT
>JAPPBZ010000013.1 GCA_026702635.1 Bacteroidota bacterium | reverse complement strand
CTAAAATTTTTGTCTCAAAATCAAGCCCTGCGCTCCATCCCAGATATTCGTGACTCGGGCGCGCATAACAATAGATGCAACCATGTTCGCAACCACGGTATGGATTAAGCCCCCAATTATGCCCAACATCGGGAGAGTCATTGCTCACAAGAATAGATCTCGAAGTATCTTCAAAGAACTGGGTGGAGGATTTCCTCAATTCACTCGGCTCAAGAGCATCCAGGTCCAGTTCTATGCTGACTGGATCAAATCTGGTGGGAGGGTTCGTGGCTGTGGCACGTCCTCTCGGGGCTGGTATGGATGGCTGTTCACTTATCATGGTATCCAAGGTGCTATTTATGGCGTACAATTTTGTTTTGAGTACGATTTTCCCATTAACCACTACTGATAGGCCATGAAGCAATTTCTGTATACGGTGTCTGTGATTCTTGCAGCGGCCTTACTTGCACTCATTATCACGGGTCTATTCGTCGATGAAGTCCGATATACGGCAACTGCACGCGTGAAGGCCCCGGTTGCTGATTCATGGACTACCTTCCTGGATCCAGGCCGACAAGCGCTCTGGCAACGAAATCTGGAACATGTGGAAGCTATCAGTGGCCAACCATTTGATCTCAGTGCATCTTTCCGCATGGAATTTGCCAACGGCAACTCTCGCCTCGAAACGGTTACATCTATCATCCCAATGGAAGAATACCACGCAGAGATTGAAACCGAGCGCTATTCAGGTTACCGTTCTGTTACGTTTCAGACGTTAGGAGAAGGATCCCGCATACAGCAAACCATCGTTATGCATGGATCATCATTTATCAGCAGGGCAATCTTACCTGTGATTCGTCCACTGATGCAGCGCGATCAAATGGCTGCCCTGGATAATCTGGCGGATCTCATTGAGGCATCGCCCTCAATAGACCCACAGCAGGGATATGAGTGACGGGGTAAACACCGTGCAGTTGGACTACGGCTCTGAGGGGTTGCCTTTGAACCTTAAAGGGCTCAATACCACCGTACTGCGCCCACGCTATATCGAAGGCCTGCCAGATGAACATGCAGCATTCATTGAATCCGTTCGCAATCCTTACGGTACGCAGCCCCTTCGCGAACTTATCACCGGCGGTGAATCCCTTGCAGTTGTGATCCCTGACATTACCCGTGCACTCCCCAGTGATCGTCTCCTACCGTGGCTTTTTGAGGAACTCAGAGGAATCAAACGAGAAGATGTTACCATTATCGTTGGGACAGGAACGCACCGCGGTAACACGGATGAGGAGCTACTTCAAATGGTTGGCCCAGAGGTCATGGCCAAGTACCGTATTATCAATCATGATTCCCGAAATGCCAGTACTCTACTCCGTGCAGGCCGCAGTCCCTACGGTTACGATGTTTTCTATACGGCAGATTATGTAAAGGCAGATCGTCGAATTCTGATGGGCTTCATTGAACCGCACTTTATGGCAGGATTCAGCGGAGGCTACAAGGCAACCTTCCCAGGGATTGCTGATTTGGATGCCATCCAAACCTATCACGGCTTTACAAATATTGCCCATCCAAAGAGTACCTGGGGCATCCTGAAGGGGAATCCAACCCAGAACCATGTTCGTGCCGCCGGAGAATTGCTACCCGTAGATTTTTTGGTGAATGTGACGCTCAACACAGATCGGCAGATCACGGGGTATTTCTGTGGAGAGGTCACCTCTGCCCACGAAGTGGGATGCGTCTTTTCCAAAGAGACCGCAATGGTCCGTGTTAAGGAAGCCTTCCCGATTGTAGTTACGACCAACAGTGGTTTTCCCCTTGATCTAAACCTGTACCAGAGTGTCAAGGGAATGTCGGCCGCCCATCCTATCACAACAAAGGATGGACTGATCATCACCGCATCCCAGTGCAATGACGGATTCCCTGAGCATGGCGCATTCAAAAGCCAAGTGCTTCGCTGGGCAAGTGTTGAGGAAGCCTGGGCGGCGATCCGTAGCCCTGAATTCAGCGAACCCGACCAGTGGCAGACCCAGAAACTTCTGCAGATCCTGCGAACTTGCCGCGTCAGTCTATTCAGTGAACTGGACCCCGAGCTGGTTCGAAGGGCTCACCTGGCACCTATTGAGGATGTACGCGGGGCGATTGATGCTGAATTGGCACGTCTGAACAGGCCCGATGCACCTATTGCCGTGGTACCGGAAGGACCGCTGACCATTCCGTACGTCGGCTAGAGTCCAAGTACGCTCTGAAGCTCCTGGATCATGAAATTTGCGACAAAGCGATTTCCCGCCGCATTCAGGTGGACACCGTCGGTGGTCAATATCCCGTCATAGACCTTATCCTGATTCTGCTCAACCAGATAGGCTTCGAGAGAAGCACGTAGATCACAGAGATGTACGTTCTTTTCTTGCGCGACACCGCGCGAAAGTTGCGCGTATTCTGCCAGACGTAGATTCACTTCTGCATCGCTTTCTGTATCCTCTCCAATCACGCTGGGGGTACACAAAAACACGGTCGCCCCGCTCTCTTCAATGCGATCAATCAACTCTCCGAGACCTTCCTCAAAAGTCTCGGGATCCGTCCCGGTGACATGATCAAATTCGAAATGATGCCAGACATCATTGATTCCGATGTAGATCACTACATGCGTTGGTTCATGTGCCAGAACATCCTCATCCAGCCGTGCCAGCAGGTCAGGCACCTTATTACCGCTGATCCCGGCCCCAAAAACTTCGATCTCCGCATCAAGTGTCCGCAACGAATCCGCGACCAGCGTAACATAACCGCCCGGGTTTACACCTGCCTCCGTAATGGAATCGCCCAGAAAAACGATACGTGACTGCGCTAAGCCAGACTGAATAGTCATCAGAGAAAGAAACAGTGCCAAAGATATACTACGCATGGTGAGAGGGTTCAATTGCTATTCGTGTGACGGAATCTACAAACCAGATCTATATTTTTCCCGATTACTACCGGTGTGTTTGCCGTTGGAGTGGCAATTTCGAAGAGCCCAGTGCCGGGAATCATATACTTAACTACACGAAAATAGGCCCATTATTCATCCGTCGGTGGGATAAACCGGTAGCGGATGATCGGGGGATTCGTGGCTTCTCCAGTAAGTTCATCTTCCGGATCACCCGCCATGTACAATCTCCCGTTCCCGACGGCCTTTGGTCCTTCCGAAAGCCATGTACTGACAGCTGGGAAACGATCCCCGTGACTAGCAATGACTGCTCCCGTACCTAAATCAGATTCGGTGCCGCCATAGACAATCATACGTGTCTCGTTATCGAGCGCGTACATGCCTTGAACGGACGATGCTTGAGATTCTGCTTCGCTAATCATCTCGGTAATCCTTCGAAAATTAGACTGATCCACCAGCTCAAATTCTGGAAAATCCTGGGTCCGCTCTACGAAAAAATCTGGCATATATCGGGGAAGCTTCGTGGGAGACAGCCGAGGACTCGCATCAAAGCTCTCCGAATATACCCACCAAACATCGTCGTCAAAGCATGCCATAGCGGCCCCTTGATTTGTTAGCATAGTGGATGCCCGCCGTGGAAACTCTGGAAGGGGAAGAGAAAATTGATCCATAAAGGTTAAGTCTGGACTGTAGGCTCGAATAGCCGTGCTGTCCCAGACGTCACCAGGCATAGCAAATATCGTGTCTCGATGTGAGCAAATCCCCCGTGTATTTGTCGCAAAATCCCTGTCGGTAATGGCTTGAACACATTCTCCATCGCGGTTGAAAACGATCACTCCCTTGTTATTGAAAACGGCGATTTGCGAATCATCTAGGAATGAAGCGTGTGCAAAGAAATTGAACGCTGCCTCTGGATTACAGTCGGTGATTGCCATCCTCTGTATGAATGCGCCGGACGGGGAAAACAGGTAGACACCCTCACTCTGGGGATCCAGCACCAGGAGCTCCCCCGCAGAATTCACATCCATTGTCCACCTGTTACCAAACAGCACCGCGTGATTGAATCGGATCGTATCCTCCAACATAAAAAGGTTTCCAAAGTCCGAGTGAATAGGGACCAAAACCTGGTCAACCGTAGACCTTGAATTGCAACCGGCGATCAAGCAAATCAACAGCCCAGATAGACAGAGGTGTGGTAATGCAGAGGTGAAAAATTTCATTGGAAGTAAGCTACTTTTAGTTTGGTTATTGTCTTTGACAGATCATAACCTTGAATGCTGTACTGAGGTCGAGTTTGTCATAACCGGTACAACGGTCGCGTCCAAATATACAATCCTATCGCATGACAAATTCCTCAGGAAGAGCCATGATCTGCAGGGAGTACTCTTGCTTGCGCGGTTCCATGTCCATACCTGGAACCACGTCGCTTCCCAGTACGTTGGTCAGAGCGTGTCCTGAATCCGTGGGACCTCTGGTGCCCTCTAACAATACTTTACGCACATCCATCGTTTCTTTGCCTAGCCTGACCGTTAGAGCGAGAAGGATCCATCATCCCTGCAATAAAATCATCTGTGTAATGCAAGTAGTTCATCTGTCCCTTTTTCGAAAAAGTATTTCCCTGTGGTCTCTAACGGCTCTTACAATGTTTTTGGTACACTTCTGTGCAGCACAGTCAGGCACAGTGACGTACACGCGCACGATCAAGTTAGATATTGAACTCCCTCCCGAAATGGCACGATTTCAGGACATGATTCCAAAAGCGGATTCTTCGCTGTACTCCATGGATTTCAATGACGCATTCATGGCCAGTATTCGCCGCGTTGAGGCAGACGATAAAGCCAATGGTACTGATTTTGGCAGCTCCACTGCCGATGGGGTGACGATCAGAATGCGTTTTTCTGGATTGGATGGCAATAGTAGTATTCCAAACCTCATCAATTCAGTGACTGATATCGACGAAGGTCTGTACACGGATCATTACCGTTTTCTCGGTCGTGACTTTTTGATCACGGGCGAACTGCCCCTAATAAAATGGAAACTGTCCACCGAAGAGGGGGCCTTCCTCGATCGTCGTGTAATCAAAGCTACAGCTACGGTGGATTCTGTGTCAGTAGACGCGTGGTTCACGCCTGAAATTCCAGTACCACTCGGCCCAGAGCACTATGGAGGACTCCCCGGTCTCATTCTCGTACTGTCTATTGATGATGGCCGTAAGATGTACGAAGCCAATTCAATTACCCTGGACACAGAAGTCGAAATCACAACCCCCGAAAAGGGGCGAAAGATGACTCAAGAAGAGTTTGATGCCCTCGTGAAAGAACGAATGGAAGAAGGTGTCTCTGGAGCAGCGAGGAGTATTATTATCAGACAATAGTACTGATTACATGAATCTTCGAAACCTTGTAGGAATCGCGTTACTACTTTTGGTGACAGTCCCTTCGGCGGCTCAAACCGAACGGTTTGATGTGAATGGAATCGTAGTTGACCACGAGGATTTACCCTTACCTCAGGCCACGGTAGTGCTTCTGACCCAAGCCGATTCGGTAATGGCGAAATTCACCACCACGGCCGCAGATGGTCGCTTCACGCTGAGACGTGTTGTTGCGGATACATATATCCTGCAAATCACATACGTTGGTTTTGCGACCCTGCGTCAAAATATTGAGATTCTAGATGAAGATGTAGATGTGGGCAAACTGACAATGTCTGAACTCTCAGAAGAGCTGGGGGAAGTCATTGTTAGTGCTGATCACGTCCCATTCGTCGTAAAGCGTGACACTTTGGAATACAATGCCAATGCATTTGCGGTACGCCCGAATGACGTAGTAGAAGATTTACTCAAGAGACTACCGGGCATAGAAGTGGAGAATGATGGTACCGTTAAGGCGCTGGGCGAAACCGTCGAGAACATCCTAGTTGACGGAAAAGAGTTTTTCGCCGATACCCCTACTGCCGTCACGAAAAACTTACCTGCAGAAGCAGTGGATAAGGTCCAGGTTTACGACAAGGATAGTGACGAAGCAGAGTTCACTGGCATCCCTGACGGTGAGGAAGAAAGGACACTTGATCTTTTACTCAAGGAGGATGCCAAGCAAGGCCTCATGGGGAATTTATCCGGAGCTATTGGGGGCGAACAGAGCCCGGGCGGACGCTACGACACGCGCCTGAATCTAATGCGCTTCTCACCGAATACACAGCTTTCTCTCATCGGTAATGCAAATAACACCGGCCAATCAGGCTTTGGCATTACCGATCTGTTAGGTTTGATGGCGGCTGGTGGCCTTCAAGATGTTTCACTACTCCGCAATGCAGTTTCTCCTACAAATTCTGGTGGATTTGTGGAATCAATCGCGGTTGGATTCAATGCCGGGCACGACTTTTCCAAAAACAATTATTTACGCGGCAGCTACTTTGTTGACAAGCTGCAACGGGTACAAAACAGTACGAACCAGCGGCATGAACTTGCAGACGCAAACATCGCCGCCTACGGCGAAGGATCATCCGTCGCAGATTCAGATAATCTCGGGCACAGAGTGAACCTTAATGCACAGGTACAGCTATCGCCAGGACACCAAATTCGCTCCCGAGCTACGATGCAATGGAATTCTTCGAATACTGAGCAAACGGGGATTCAGCAGACTTTTGGACAACGGCAATTTCTACTCAATGAGGCGCACAGAGCTGTTGATCAACACGCCACCAACCTCAATGGAAGCGGAACGCTAACCTGGAGAAAGAAAATCTCGGAACGTGGGACCAGCTTAGTCACAACAGCGCAATTCAGCTTGTCAGATAATGATCAGATCACTGCGCTATCTACTCGCACTGGCCTAGCCGGATCGGGCAATCTCATGACCTGGCAAGAGGTTCAACAAGACCAAGACCTATTCGGAAAGAGCGAAGCGGCAGATCTTAAGCTGTCCTTGACTCACCCGCTGAAAAGCGGCTTTTCCCTTCTGGCGTTCGGTGAACGGGACTTCTCCCGACGTGAAAATGATAAACGCTTTTATAACACAAGTAATGATGAACGTCTGCTGAACTCTCGACTCAGTAACGCCTTCGAACAAACGTATACCTACTACAGAGCGGGTCTCCAACTAAATCGAAAGGGAACTCTTGGATTTCTTACCCTAGAAGTTCGGTTACAGCAATCTCAACTTGACGGTACAACGGAAACCGGTATGCCCCCTGTACGGGCCAGCTATACACATCTCTTGCCGCAGCTACGATACGAAAGAGCATTGAAGGAAAACCAAGATATTGAATTCAGCTACCGGGCTATGACTCGTGAGCCGTCCCTGCGAGAACTGCAGCCGTTTACAGACAATAGCGACCCGCTTCGGATATATGTCGGGAATCCCAGCCTTGAGCCCGAGTTCAGACATATGTTTTCTGGACGCTTTAATTCATTCGACCCCTGGACACAACTCAATATATTTGCGAACATCAGTACAACCTATGCACGAAATCAAATTGTACCAACGCGAATTATTGATGAATCGCTACGCCAGAGCGTCAGCGCGATCAACTCCGACGCAGGCTGGACTACCTCGGCATTTACGAACGTGGGCATGCCGATCCGACCGCTCAATATCGTGGTGAGATGGAGCAATAACCTAACCATCACCACCGGTTCTGAGTTCATCAACTCAAATGAAAACGCCTCCCGAATCCTGCGTAACCGTTTGGGGCTTTCTGTCTCGAACCGAAACCAGGACATCGTTGGACTGGAGGCTCGTATCTCCGGTACCTATAATGATCTCAATTATTCACTTAATACAGACTTGAACCAGCGCTACAT
>JAPPBZ010000080.1 GCA_026702635.1 Bacteroidota bacterium | reverse complement strand
CGCGGATTTGGGCGAGACCTCCGTTGTAGTCCTCGACCTCAACATTGATGCCCATTTCCTCGGCGAAAGGAATATTCACTGCCTCATTGACGGCTTGTCCATACGAGCCTCCCCAGGACACCGCTGTGATGGAGCGAGGAGCTTCGGTGCTGCACCCGGCAGCCAGCAGGGCGACCAAGAGTGAAAAAGCAACTGATTTAATAGGATAATTCATGGTTTAATCTTTATGGTTTTACTGCTATAGTGATGGATAAAGGTCAAATTTTCGCAAAAGAAGAGGACTCATCTCTTGTAGTGGTAGCCTGTGCTTTGAGTTATGGCGGAGACCACATGTATGGTTGCCAAACGGCTCAACAACTTAGGCATCCTTGAATGAATATTGCCAATTGACTCACAGTTTGTATCTATTTATTGTTATAGGGACGGAGGTGTT
This sequence comes from Bacteroidota bacterium, assembly GCA_026702635.1. Classification (GTDB taxonomy): domain Bacteria; phylum Bacteroidota; class Rhodothermia; order Rhodothermales; family Bin80; genus Bin80. Next base: position 7,371 of record JAPPBZ010000080.1, on the reverse strand, counting down.
GTAAGCAGAAGTCGGGTTGGAAAGCGGCTCCTTACCAGAGATTGGAGTCGAGGAGAACGTCATTTTTTCATGAGTTCCTCTGCAATCACCGCAGGCACAAACGGGCGAATATCCCCGTCCCACCGTAGGATATCGCGAACCAGAGAGGAACTCGTCAGAGCGTGGGCCGCAGAAGTATGGAAAAACACCGTATCAAGTTCCGGGACCATCCTGCGATTTGTGTGCGCCATCTGTGACTCGTAATCAAAGTCCCGGGAAGTACGCAGCCCCCTAACCAGTGCACAGGCCCCCAAATTTTTTGCGTGCTTGGCAATCAGGCCGTCGAAGCTCATGACTTGGATGCCGTCTAAATGAGTGGTAGCTCGCTGAATCAGATCAATACGCACTTCTGGGGGCAGGAGCGTTGACTTCTCTGCATGAATGGCGACCGTGATCACAAGTCGGTCAAATACACGAAGTGCACGCTCTGCAATATCCAGATGACCAAGTGTGAAGGGATCAAATGTGCCGGGATAGACAGCCAGTTTCATGGGATTACGCCTGGAATATACTCACATGTGTGCGACCATAGCCGCGGTTGGTGTTCAGAGAAGGATGCCCGGTAAATCGGGTTCGAGTATCGTGTTCAACCACAAATAGTCCTCCAGAGCGCAAACAAGGGAGTGCAAGATCCGGGAGATCATTCATTGCTTCAAGTTCATATGGGGGATCGGCAAGGATGAGATCCAATAGAGTTCCGCGATACTGTTTCAGGTAGATTACGGCATCCGCACATAAAAAATGACATTTCGAGGTTAAGTCCAGCTGCTCAGCATTTTTCCGTGAGGCATTGACGGCTTTGCGGTCCGATTCTACGAGAATCGCATGGTGCGCACCACGGCTGAGTCCTTCCAGTGCGAGAGCACCCGTGCCGGAAAACAGGTCAAGCAGTCGGGCATCTCTTAACGAAATTCTAGCCTCAATCAAAGCATACAATGCCTCACGTACCCGATCCGTGGTCGGGCGCGTTTTCAGGTCTTTTGGTCGGGCCAATTTACGGCCGCGCAGACTGCCGGCAATGATACGCATTATGGGCTCTTCCTATTATTTTGCGGACGCATCATACATGAATTGCAGGCGTAGTAACGGTAAATCTGAAATCCTATGCGCATACTATTAACAGGTGGGACTGGTTTTGTTGGCCGCCACGTGCTACGTGAGTTATTGACAAAGGGCTATCAGGTTCGTGTTCTTGTACGACGGGGTGGCGCTCCAGAAGGGTTTGAAGGGGAACAGGTAGAGGTCGTACGCGGAGATATCAATGGTACTTTGGGGCAGTTCATGGACAATGTGGATGGAGTGGTTCATCTGGTTGGGATCATTGAAGAGGTACCAGCGCAAAAAATAACCTTTGAGGCACTTCATACGCGTGCAACGCAAAATGTCGCCAATGCCGCCAGAATAGCTTGCGTGCCCAGACTCGTCTTCGTGAGTGCCAATGGGGCCTCACAGCATGGAGCCACGAAGTACCAGACCACGAAATGGGCCGCCGAAGAAACTGTGCGAAACTCAGGCCTTGATCACTGGTGTGTTCTTCGTCCTGGATTGATTTTTGGAGATCCGGGAATGGAGCGGGAGGAGTTTTGTACAGTGCTCTCGAGAACTCTGATCAAGCCGTTTCCCATTCTGCCGGTATTCGGGAATGGTCTTTATCAACTGCAGCCTGTTTCCGTGGAAGAGGTTGCAGAGGCAACCGTCCAGGCTTTGACTCTCCCCGAGGCACACGGACAGACCATTCCGCTTGTGGGGCCTAACCGATTGACCTATATTGAGTTGTTGGATGTGGTCACCCGGGCACTTGGGATGAAGCCGAAACCAAAAATCAAATTACCCCTGTCGTTTGTGCGCACCGGGATGCGCTTTGGCGGCAGTATGTTGCCGATCACGCCAGATCAACTCACCATGCTGATTGCTGGTAACGTTGGAGACGCGTCCCATTTCTACAATCTATTCCAGATGACTGAGCGCCCATTCAACGAAGAGAATCTAGGATACTTGCGTCTCCGGTTGTAGGATGCTTTCGTTTCGTGCGGTCCTGCTTTGCCTGGTGGGCTTGAGTGCACCAGTCGTGCACGCCCAGATTCAGGCGGACACCGTACGTTCATTTATGTCATTTCGTGCCGCGGAGGACTCGCTCAACCGTGCAATATTGACGGTGAATCACGACATCACATCCTCACTCACACAAATCCCAGGTAGCTTTGTGTATGACTTTAATACATTTGCCTGGCCGGCTGCCTGGAGTATTCACGGACTCAGCCCACAGTCGGTTCAGCTTTATTTCGGAGCGATTCCTTTTGATGACCTGCTGACGAGTCGTAGTCGTTATGATTTGCTCCCCACAGCGCTCCTCAGATCGGCGGAAGTAAATCCCAGTTTACCGGGTGGGGTCACAGGAATCCAAACTGAACTCCGAACGGTAGATACGTCCCAGCCGCATACCCAGCTTCATTATCAGTCGGGAAGTCACAAATTGCAGAGAGTGACTGCATTGCACGCACAGCAAAGGAGCCACCTGTTTGATCAGCCGGGTCGCCTGCAGGGATTATTTGCTTATGGAGGTGCTTCGGATGCAGGGGATTATCCCGGAAGCCGCTTGCAGCGGCAGCGACAGCTTCTCCTCAGGACACGTTACCAGCGAACTGCATGGTCCCTGGAATTCCTGTATCTGCATAACCAGCGCCGCTTAGGTGCTCACAGCGGCGTATTAGGCGCAGAGGATATACGATATAATCGTCTGATTGCCGGGGTTATCGGCGAAAGACAGACAAGGAGAACTGTGCGGAATGATGCATTGGCCACATTCAAGACGCAGATCCTGACGGCCTCAATGTACCTGACGACCCAGTCCGGCCGCTATGCAGGTATAGGGGCATCAGCCCGGCGGTTTGGGGGATCCCTCCTGAGAGACTTCAAGTTCGATCGGAACCGGTTGCGCGTGCGGATGGATGCATATACTCAGCGGACCCCTTCAGGGAGTGCTCTGCCAGGGGGACATCAGGTTTCGTTGATTGAAATTCAACTCGGGGATTCTCTACGACTGCATTCCGGCTATCTACTTGCGCAGGCAGGTCTGCGGAATCACACGGGAGACTGGTCTCCCCGGGGCCGCCTGCAATGGGGGGCATCCATATCCGTCCTTGATCCCTATGTGGAGGTCAGCTATAGCGCGGGGCCTGCTGTGATGCCCGGATGGGGAGACTATCTGATCAATAAAGGGACCGGAGCAGGGCGTGTACTGCAGGCACACACGGGAATCGGGCTACGTATGGGGCGGCTAACCCTCATGCCCTACGGATTTGTGTCCGATGCCCAGGACGTGCCGGACTATAGGGAGATCACCATTGATTCCGTACAGGTCGTTCAGGATACATATACAGCGCTCGGAGCCGGGATTCGTCTGGGTTTTGCAGCGGAGCCGGATCGTGGAGTCTATGCTGCCGTGAACGCTGGGTTTACCGAGACCGGACGAACGAGTGACAATGCAAAGCGCATCCTCCCGCAGTGGGCATTGTCAGGACAGCTGGGATTTCGTATGGTTCTATTTACCGGGGATCTACGATTAAACGTATCGGTGCGTGGTAGGTCATGGAGTGCAATGACGAGCCGCACCCTGCATGCTCCCACCGGATTATTGGTCATCCCATCCGGGGAACGCTCCCCCATTCCGGCATCCTATACGCTTGATCTGGTAGTGGAAGGAGGCATTCGTACGGCGACCGTATACATACTCTATGAGAATATGACCAGTGGCACAGGGTTGATGACCGGGAATGAGTTGGTTGCAGATTATCCGCTGCCAGCAGGGCAGTTGCGCTTTGGAGTATACTGGCCGATTATGAATTAACAACAATCGGCAATGATTCCGTATAAGCAATTGTAATCGGGTCAAGCTGCGATGAAGCCCAGTCCGTACGAAGAGCGTGTACTGCGGGAAATTCATGCCTGGCGGCATGAAGAGCCGTCGTGGTTGCGCCGGAAAGTGCAATGGGTCAATCGACCGCTGAAAGCACTGTCAAAGCAGGCCCTACGGATTCCAGGCGTCGGATGGACGCTGGAACATGTGGTGGCCGGTCTCGTGACGTGCACCAATGAGATTGCCCAGGATACCACCTCACGTCCGGCTACACTGGCGGCATTTCAGGCAAAAGGCTACGATATCCGCGAATTTTCGGATATTGGGGGTCTGGATCTGAAAGCAGTAGATGACGTACTCAGCGGTCTGGATCTGCGCTACCAGAGCTTAACAGCGGCCCATGGCGCAGCTGCAGGTCTTGCAGGAGTGGCTGGGTTGGCAGCGGATATTGTAGCTCTCGTTGCGCTCAATCTCCGCGCCACAGGGCAGATTGCATTGTGCTGCGGATACGATATCAGTCTGCCGGAAGAACGTGAGTATGCGTTGAATGTATTGACTATGGCCACGCAGGCAGAAGAAAAAGAAGGTAGACATGCACGGGCACTTGCTGAGCGGCATACGCGTACTGCCATTGAGCAGACTGCGGTCGGGGTTACAGTGCGCGGCACAGCACGGGTGCTTGGGATGCGTCTGATCAAACTAAAACTAGCACAGGTGATCCCATTGGCTGCAGTGGTTGCCGGAGGCGGATTCAATGCGTATTATACCACGCGTGTGTGTGAGATGGCCAGACATCTGTATCGGGAGCGTCGTTTACAAGACAAGTATAACCGCGATTTGCTGAATTCTTTATTGGGACTATGAGATTCTTTGGAGCCTTGGCATTCCTTGCGATCTTCGTCGGCTGTCGTGTAGCTGAGCCGGTAAATTTCGTCTTCATTCTGGCGGACGATCTGGGGTATATGGATGTTGGCGCCTACAATCCAGACACGTTCTATGAGACCCCGAATATTGATCGCCTGGCAGATGAGGGAGTGCGATTTACACAGGGGTACGCGGCGGCGCCAGTCTGCAGCCCCACCCGTGCGAGTATAATGACCGGGCTGTATCCCTCACGGATGGCGACGACAGATTATTTTGGAGCTCCGCAACCCGATGGAGTCTCCAGACACTGGACACGCAATAAGCCACTGCTGCCCGCCAGATATGAGCCACAGTTGCCGCATAATGAGGTTACAGTTGCGGAGGCGCTCTCGGCTGCAGGATACAGGACCTTCTGGGCAGGCAAATGGCATCTGGGCGGGGAAGGCTCTTATCCAGAAGATCATGGATTTGAAGTCAATCGCGGTGGCTGGGAGGCGGGTGGCCCCTATGGGCGAGGGAATTATTTTGTACCCTATGATAATCCGCGGCTAGAGGATGGCCCGGAAGGAGAGCATCTGCCTGCCAGACTGGCGGCGGAGACGGTCCGGTTCATTGGGGAGAGCCAGGATCAGCCGTTTATGGCGTTTCTATCGTTCTATTCGGTTCATACCCCACTCATGGCACGGCCAGATCTGCAGGAGAAGTACGAGGCGAAGCCCGCACTGCCGGCCATGTGGGGCACCGAGGGGGATCGCCAGGTACGCATGACGCAAAACCATGCGGTGTATGCCGCGATGGTTGAGGCAATGGATCAAGCTGTCGGCATGGTACTTGCTGCATTAGATGAATTAGATCTCGCGCGCAATACCATGGTAATTTTCACTTCAGATAATGGAGGGCTCTCCACCTCGGAAGGACATCCAACCAGCAACCTGCCACTGAGGGCTGGAAAAGGATGGATGTACGAGGGAGGGATCCGAGAGCCACTGCTCATGCGCTGGCCTGCACTCCTGAAAGGGGGACGGGTGGAGGATACACCGGTAACCAGTCCAGACTTTATGCCGACACTACTGCAGATCGCAAGGCTGTCAGAACCGGACTTTACTGATGGAGTCAGCCTATTACCACTTTTGATTGAACGACGTGCCCCGGAGCGGGATCTCTATTGGCATTATCCACACTACGGCAATCAGGGGGGAAGCCCCTCAAGCGCAGTACGACGTGGAGACTGGAAACTCATTCGATTCTACGAAGATGGCAGGGAAGAACTGTATGATCTGGCTACAGATGTGTCCGAATCGGAGAATCATGCGTCTAACCAACCAGAGATACGTAATGAACTCTCTAAATCGCTGGATACGTGGTTGGATCAGGTGAATGCACGCCTGCCAACCCCTAATCCAGACAACCTAAACGGAGAACAGACTGATGAGTGATAAAGGAAATAACGAGCGACTCACATGCTCATTCTGCAACCGTACGAGCGATGAAGTGAATTCCCTTGTCGCAGGTCAGGATGTATTTATTTGCGATCAGTGTGTGGCAGATGCCCAGATCATTCTGAATGATACAGAAAAGCCGACGCCAACAGTGAAACGCTCCTCCCCTCGTAAGAAAAAGGGTCCCCGAAGCTTGCCAATGCCGAAACAGATCAAGGCGGAACTGGACAAGTACGTGATTGGGCAGGAATATGCTAAAAAATCTCTGGCAGTTGCCGTGTATAATCACTACAAACGCGTAGACTCGGAGCAGTTTGTAACTGATTATAAGGATGTCGAGATCGAAAAATCAAACATCCTTCTTCTGGGATCAAGCGGCACCGGCAAGACGCTGCTTGCACGTACCCTTGCCCGGATCCTGGACGTGCCATTTTCGATCAGTGATGCCACAACCCTGACAGAAGCCGGATACGTTGGAGAAGATGTGGAAACGATTTTATCGAATCTGTTATGTGCGGCAGAATTTGAGGTCGAGGATGCAGAGCGGGGGATCATTTTTATTGACGAGATTGACAAAATTGCCCGCAAAAGCCACAATGCCTCCATCACACGAGACGTATCGGGGGAAGGAGTGCAGCAGGCGTTGCTGAAGGTATTGGAGGGAACCGTCGCAGGTGTACCTCCCAAAGGAGGGCGCAAGCATCCAGAACAAAGTCTAGTCAATATCAATACGAGCGGGATCCTCTTTATCTGCGGAGGCGCATTCGAGGGACTGTCGGAGATCATTGCCCGCCGACTCAACGTAAATCAAATTGGGTTTGCATCCAATCCTAAGCGGCGTTATGACGACTCAGATACCACGGTACTGCAGTTCGTGGAGCCGGAAGATCTGGTTCATTATGGATTGATCCCCGAACTCATTGGGCGCTTGCCGCTAACCGCTGCCCTGAAGCCACTCTCGGACGAAGAGATGATGCAGATCCTCACCGAACCTCAAAACGCTGTGATCCGACAGTACCAGAAGCTATTTGCATTTGATGGGGTGGATCTGGTTTTTGACGAGTCGGCACTACGCAGTATTGTGAAGCGTGCACGCGCAATGGGAACCGGTGCAAGGGGATTGCGCAGCGTACTCGAACAATCTATGTTGGATATTATGTTCGAGATCCATAG
>JAPPBZ010000274.1 GCA_026702635.1 Bacteroidota bacterium | reverse complement strand
CCTCCGGGTTTCCTCCTGTAATGAACCTTCGTTTTGACACCGCCTTTTGGGCCTTATTACCCGCTTTTCTTTTTGTAGCATTGGTGGGTTCGACCAAGTCAATTGCTATTGTGATTTCTGCTCAGCGACTAGCCTGGCGTCGTTCCCAAGCGGTAAATTATCGAGCGGTACAACGTTCCGTAGCGGCGGAAGGAGTTGGGAACCTGTTGGCAGGTCTCCTGGGAACGATGCCCAACACACCTCATGCGGGGGCGGTTGCGGCTGTCGAAATCACTGGTGTTGCTGCACGAGTTACCGCGACCACCGCTGGATTGGTCCTGTTGATTCTAGCCTTCTTGCCCAAGGCACTTGCAATCGTCCTTGCAATTCCCCCATCGGTTGTAGCTGCTGCGATCACCGTGGTCATGGCTACCCTGTTTGCGGTTGGGTTCCGAGAAGTTGTAAAGAGTATGGAGGACAATCCGCGGAATGGTCTGATTGCCGGTGTCTCCTTTTGGGTCGGTATCGCGTTTGAGTTTGATTTGATTTCTTCCTATTATCTTGCAGAGTTAGCAGGCGGAATTTTAAGTAATGGTTTAACTACAGGCGGGTTGGTAGCACTTCTGCTCACCGCATTGGTCTCAAGGCGGAAGAGTCGAATCCGAGGCAAGCTTGATATGGCTGAACTACCCCGGATCCATGAGTTTCTTCAGGAGTTCGCAGCTCGTCGAGGATTGACTTCAATCCTGGAGCGGATGGAAGCTGCAACTGAGGAGGCATTGCTTACACTTCTGCAGTCACGGGATGAATTGGGTGAGACAGATGCAACTCGAAATGCTGAGCGGCGAGTGCTACGTCTGACGGCAAGCAAGAAGGATAACGGAGCCATACTGGAATTCAGGGTCGGCGCGGATGGTAGCGACGAACTGAATCTGCAGGATAAATTGGAATGGATTGATGATCGTGTTGAGGTAACTCAAATGGAGCACGATATCTCTCTTCGTCTTCTGAGGCATTTGGCCACCTCGGTCAGACATCGCCAGTTTCATGACATGGATATATTGACTCTGCATGTATCTGCTTCGCCATCTGACCGCTCTAAATGAACTTACAGTAACGGATATGAGACGCGGATTTATTTTGGTGCTTGTGCTTCTATTTGCGGGTGGATGTGGAGAAAAATCTGAGATCAGAGAGTTGTCGTTGGCGCATTTTTTGTCGGCCGGTCATGTCCTAAATGACGGCATGTTTACACCACTGTCGCAGCAACTGGAGAAGCTTTCGGGTGGAAAATTGACTGTTCGGCAGTACCCCGCAGGAGCGCTGAACTCGTCGGCACCAGCGCAGTACTCAATTTTGCTCAGCGGCGTATCCGATATTGCTCTTATCATTCCTGCCTATACCGCTGATCTTTTTCCGAAGACCGATCTCATCAGCTTTCCAGGTGTCTGCAAGACCGCAATTGAATGCACTGAGGCCTTGCAGCGTGCCCGGTCGATTCTGGAGGCGGAATACGAAGCGAAGGTTTTGGGACTCTGGTCCAATGATGCGCCGATGCTCCTTACTCGCGACAAACCCGTACGGACGCCTGAAGACATGCATGGACTAAAGATCCGGGTCTCAACTCGCAGCGCCATCCCATACATTGAAGCTCTCGGTGCCAGTGCCATCATGCAGTCCGCTACGGTCCTTCATCAGAGTCTGACGACAGGCGTCATTGACGGTGTAGCGGTTTCGCCTTCGGGAATTGAATCATTTCAGCTTCATGAGCCAGCTAACTTCTTGACGACTTGGCTTCCATTGTCTGGACTTCCATTCGCTCTGTTAATGAACCGGGGAGTGTACGAAGCACTTTCACCAGAAGAACAGGGATGGATAGATCAGGTTGCTGACCTTTCCTTCTCCACAGCCGGAGCCGATGCCTTCGCTCGCTCAGGTGCTAATGGTCTGCGGATGGCGAAGGAGGCTGGTGTCCATATTATTGATCTTTCAGAAAGCGAAAAGCGACGCTTTAATGAGGCAATTGCCCCGATACGCGATGCGAGACTTAGTCAAGAGCTCGGCAACACAACCGTTGCCGAGCTCTTACGTCTGTTCAGAGGGGCGCAACAAGCAGACTAAGCCATGCTGTGCTCGAAATAAGAGGAGTTTCAGATGACCAGGTCACCACTTGTCAGATAACCGTTGTACTGAATCAGTACTGATGAAATGCTTGAGAGACAAAGTGAAGGACGACCGGAAGGCTATCACGCCAGTAGGTCCATGTGTGTCCACCGTCCCGAATACGAAACTCATGTGGGATTCTACGTTTTCGTAGCTCAATATGCGCAAGCGAGTTACCTTCATACAGAAAATCATCATCTCCGCAATCTATAAACCACCGAACAGACCGCAGCCCATCTTCTGGTAACGTACGGATCAACTCGACAGCATTGTGTCGTTTGACATATTCCTCAATTGCATCATCTGAGATGCCCGACAGATCGTTGCCCCAGCGCTCCATCGTACTTTTGTATTCCTCAGCAGAACTCGGTCCAACCCATGCGCTCAGTGGGGCAGCAGAAGAAAAAAGTTCGGGGCGGCGGAGTGCATAAATGAATGAGCCTCCTCCGCCCATGGAGAGGCCAGCAACGGCGCGATAGCGTTTCTCGGGTTTAATCCGAAACCGCTCTTCTACATGGGGGATCAGTTCTTCAAAAAAGAAATCCTCATAGCGCCATGAGTTGGTCACGTCATTGAAATATCCTCGAACTCCCGTATTCGCATCCGGCATGACGATGATCATAGGGGTTGCCTTACCTTCCCGAATGGCCTTGTCTGCGATATGTCGGACCTCGCCGAACTGAATCCATCCCGTCTGATCATCTCCGGCGCCATGCAATAAGTACAGTGCTGGATAGCTACGTTCACTTGTGTGGTAATCGGGTGGAAGGTAGACTGCAAATTTCCGTTCCGAATCCAGAATTTCACTTTGCATGGTCAGCTTATCATGTACGGTACTGTGCTGTGCAAGGGCGCTACCTGGGATCACCACAAACAGTAGCGCGAATATTGCAGTACCACTAATAGCTTTTCCGGCGAACCTGTAATCAAGACTGTATTTTCCTGGGCCAATCAGGAACTTGCCTGCGCAAACAAAGAAATTCTTGAAAGCATGTGCTGGACTACCTGATCCAGAGATGTAATGTGTTAGGGTTGCGACAAGCATAGTGAATCCAAGTATTGCGACTGCGGGGCGATAGAAGAGCCCGAGAATGATACAGATGGCTCCGATCGACTCGGCAAAAGCGGCCAGAAATCCAAAGAAGGTATGTCCAAAGCCGATTCCAAAGTTCTCCATGGATTGGCCGACGGAATTCCAAGCTTCAGGGCCTCCCACTAATTTACCCCAGCCGTGGAAGATCAGCATACCAAGGCCAAATCCTATCCGAAAGATGAGTAGCCCTAGGTCGGTGTGTTTGCTCAGTTTAGTCCAGATCATAATTCTCGTGAGTATTGTTACAAGGGGCGTAAGTTAAGCACTGGAGTAGATAGCAAATCCGTTCTTTACGCTATGATTCCCTTCTAAATCTCCAGGAGGTTCGCAACTCTTTGGTGCAACGACTAAGATAGGGGAATCGTCCTGTTTGTCGCAAATGGGAAGTCAAGCTATCGTAGTATATTTTGGCCACATGGCTCCCACTCCAGGTAATTGATCACTTTCCGAGCCGATATTTCAGGTCTTGGGGAGTGAGGTTGTAAGCGATTTTTGATCTGCTTTTTTCATCACCTCATTCAAATATGACCTTGAAAGTGCAGGATTCATGATAGTGAATATTTATTCACTAATTTCGCGTGTGGGAAACCAGGAATCCTCCATGCTGAAGATCCTGTCACAGACTATCCTGATCTCTGCAGAGATCACCAATCTTTGGGCTAGTATTCGTAGAAAATCGTCGTCACAATCGGTGAGAAAGAATTTTCAGAATGACTCTAATGTTGATAGATACGCACGCACATCTCTACGATAATCGGTTTCAGCAGGATCTGGAGGCTGTTCTATCGCGCGCACAGGAGGCAGGAGTAAAGCGGATTCTTTTGCCTGCTGTAGATGTACCATCGGTCTATCAGGCGCTAGATCTGTGTGCACGGTACGAAGGGATTTATGCGATGGCCGCCATTCACCCAACACACATTCCAGAGGCAGGGGATCACGATTTTGATGAGATCACCCGCTTATGCGATGAGCCGAATGTGATTGCAGTAGGGGAGTCCGGGCTTGATTATTACTGGGATAAGTATTACGACGGGCGGCAGCCGGAATTCTTTGCCCGCCATATTCAGCTATCTGCGAAAAAAAATCTGCCACTGATCATCCACTTGAGAGATAAACAGCATCGCGATCAGGTACATCGTGATGCTGTTAGGATACTTGAGCGTGAATTGCCTTCCAATGACAACACCCGTCCCCGCGGGATTTTTCACTGCTTCACGGGGCCGGATTGGCTCCCAGAAGCCGCTGCGGAACTGGATTTTCTGATCGGGGTCGGCGGTGCAGTAACCTTCAAGAACTCAGGTGTGGCCGATATGATACGTGACGTTCCCTTAAGCCAAATCGTTCTGGAGACCGATGCACCTTACATGTCTCCTGTTCCGCATCGAGGAAAGCGGAATGAGCCAGCCTGGACGGCGTTGGTGGCCCGAAAGATTGCTGAGATCAAAGGTTGCACAGTTGCCGAGGTGGCAGAGGTTACCTGCGCGAACGCTCGGCAACTGTTTAGCCTTTGATTGAGTGGGAGATTATTTACTTTCCGGTTCCTCCTCATCAACGATCTCAAAATCAGCATCATCGATTACATCGTCTGCTGATGCCTGACCGTTTGCAGAGGGCTCTCCGGCAGCCGCTTCATCCTGCGCCGCAGCTTGCTGCGCTGCGTAAATCTCTTCGCTGGCAGCGGCCCAAGCTTCGGTTAACTGCTCGATACCACTTTCCAGTTCATCGAAGTTTTTGGCTTCGTGTAGACTCTCCAGTCGCTCGAGGGCTCCGGTGATCTTCGCCTTCTTGTCTTCGGGGAGTTTTTCCCCATACTCCGAGAGGTTATTCTTAGAGGTGTAGATCAGACTATCCGCCTGGTTAAGAAGTTCAATTTCCTTCCGGCGTTTTTTGTCGTCATCCGCATGCTCTCTTGCCTGCTGACGCATTTGCTCAATCTCACTCTCCGAAAGCCCACTGGATGCTTCGATCCGGATGGATTGCTCTCGCCCCGTTGCCTTATCCTTAGCGGTCACATTCAAGATGCCATCTGCATCAATATCGAAGGCAACTTCGATTTGAGGGGTCCCGCGTCTTGCCGGCGGGATACCATCTAGGTGAAACTTGCCGATAGTCCGGTTATGGACTGCCATGTCCCGGTTGCCCTGAAGTACATGGATCTCAACGGAAGGCTGGTTATCCGATGCCGTTGAAAATATTTCCTGTTTTCGTGTCGGGATGGTGGTATTTGACTCAATCAGTGTGGTCATAACACCACCAAGAGTTTCGATACCCAGGTTGAGCGGAGTCACATCAAGCAACAGGACATCATCAATGTCCTGAGACAATACACCACCCTGAATTGCCGCACCCATGGCCACGACCTCGTCGGGGTTGACCGATTTATTTGGTGCCTTGCCAAAAAACTCTTCCACCGTTTTTTGTACGAGTGGAATTCTCGTGGAACCACCAACCAGGATGACTTCATCAATCTGATCACGCGTAAGCTTGGCATCCTCGAGCGCTTGCTTCATTGGAGCAACCGTACGCTGAACCAGGTTTCCGATCAACTGCTCAAATTTTGCTCTCGACAGTGTGGTAGTCAGGTGCTTGGGACCGTCCGCCGTCGCAGTGATGAATGGCAGATTGATGGAGGTTTCACTGCTACTAGAAAGCTCTGTTTTGGCTTTCTCGGCAGCTTCTTTCAACCGTTGCAATGCCATTTTGTCGGCACGCAAGTCGACACCCTCAGACTTTTGAAATTCGTCCGCGAGGTAATCAATCAGTTTATGGTCAAAATCATCACCACCAAGGTGGGTATCCCCGTTGGTTGACTTTACTTCAAACACGCCACCGCCGAGCTCCAAGATGGAGATATCGTAGGTGCCTCCGCCAAGGTCATAGACGGCGATTGTACGATCTTTATCCTGTTTCCCTAGGCCATATGCAAGTGCGGCTGCCGTCGGCTCATTAATGATCCGGCGAACTTCCAAGCCGGCAATTTTCCCTGCTTCTTTAGTCGCTTTGCGTTGGGCATCGTTGTAGTAGGCCGGTACTGTGATCACGGCCTCGGTGACTTTTTCTCCCAGATAATCTTCTGCAGTGCTTTTGAGCTTCTGCAGAATCATCGCTGAAATTTCCTGGGGCGAGTACAGCTTGTCGTCAATACGTACACGCGCGGTTCCGTTCTCGCCTTTCTCAACCTTGTATGGAACTGTTTTAAGTTCTCCGGGCACTTCATCATAGGCGCGGCCCATAAAGCGCTTGATGGAGAAAACAGTATTCTCCGCGTTCGTCACGGCTTGGCGTTTGGCTGGTCCGCCAGCAAGACGCTCACCGTCTTTCTTAAAGGCGACCACGGACGGGGTTGTGCGACCACCTTCCGCGTTTTCAATCACTTTAGGCTCACCGCCTTCCAATACCGAGACAACCGAGTTTGTTGTACCAAGGTCGATTCCGATAATCTTACTCATATTTCCCTTGTGGTTTTTTATTAAAAGGTTATGTTCAAAAGACAATTACTAATTGGGCAATAATCCTGCCGACCGATCACATCGGACAGAATGGCAGATCATGGGACATTTATGCAACTGTTAGTCGATGAACGCACTGTCATAGTTACGGTAGAATGATTTTGTCTGTATTGTTGTGTCATGCGATTCATTCCGAATGCCATTACGGTATTTCGCATTCTAGTGACTCCTGTTCTGATTTTCTGTCTTTTTCAGAAGACTCTTTCGTATGCATCGCTTGCGTTTGTGCTCTTTATTCTCGGGGCAGTTTCGGATTTCGCGGATGGATACGTTGCACGGGCGCTAAAGAATCAAAGTCGGCTGGGGCGACATCTTGACCCAATAGCAGACAAAATTTTTGTTCTGGGGGGCTTTGTTGCACTAGCTTGGCTCCACCCACAGCAGGTACCCTGGTGGGCGGTTGGGTTGATCGTAATACGGGATGCACTGGTGACTGGACTGCGAATGGCTGCTGAATCTGCGGGAGGATCATTGCCAACCATTCGATTTGCTAAGGCCAAGACAGCCCTGCAAATGACGTATTTAGGTCTGTTCCTGTTGACACTGACGTTGCAGTATCTCCCTGAAACACAGGCGCTTGCCGAGGCATTTTTGCAAGGGAACCTCATGTATGGATTCATGATAATGGTCGTTGTTGTAACTTGCCTGAGTGCACTGTCTTATATTCGCATATATCTAAAAACGTGACTATTGCCAATGAGTGATCAATCTGAGTCAATTGCATTTGAAGTGGCCCGAGAGTTACTCGGAATCAAGGCTATAGCAATTACTTCAGGGAAGCCATTTGTCTGGTCTTCGGGTATGCTGTCTCCATTCTATTGCGACAATCGCCTGACGCTTTCCTATCCCAAGATCCGACGAATGCTGACGGACGGGTTTATCGAAAAGGCTTCAAAGTATGATTTTGATCGCGTTGCAGGTGTAGCGACAGCTGGCATTGCCCACGCGGCATGGGTAGCTGAGCGCCTTTCTTTGCCTCTAATCTATGTTCGACCGGAGCCCAAAGGCCATGGACATCAGAATCAGATTGAAGGCTATCTACCTGAAACTAGCAAGGTCTTGTTGATTGAGGAC
>JAPPBZ010000220.1 GCA_026702635.1 Bacteroidota bacterium | reverse complement strand
CGGGCGGCGTGGAACGTCGTCACCTCGGTGAACGACAACGAAGCCCGCAACATGAAATGTCCCGACACTGCAATCCTTGTCATACATGGTAACTGCGCGAACTCCCATGCCATTTTTTCCAGACTCTGATTCTACAAATACAATTTGCTTTGGGAATTCGCCGTACTGTGTTTGGGAGAATATTCCCACGTTTCCAATCTATTTCCTATATTAGTCCCTATCGGTAGTAGCGATCTGCCAAATGTTTGGCTCAAAACCCTATATTCGTAGACTACTGGCACGTAAACACATTCCAACAACTTGGTTACAATGAAATTTACCTACGTTCTTTTTCTCACACTCGCTCTGCTGATCACCGCTTGTGGTGGTTCTGATTCTTCCACGGATATGGACAGTGACGCAGAAATGCACGAAGATGGTGCCATGATGGACGATGATGCCATGATGGACGGCGATGCCATGGAAATGGATGCTGACTCTGCTGATGCCATGGAGATGGAGGCTGATACGACCGACACGATGGAGGAGGCGACAGAAGGGGAAGCAGCGGAAGAGGAGAGTGAAGAAGCTGAAGAATAGTAATCCGTATCGCTTCAGGTACGGATCGCTCCTGCCCCACACACAGTTGTGTGCATTGAACTGACGTTTGAAAGTGCACACGGTGTGTTGCTTGGTCCGTTCCGGGTCTAAGCTGGTGCGCTGTGATTAATCTTAGGTCGTGATCGTGTGAATGACCGGTTGACCCCGCGAGTGCTCCGTGTCATAGCGCCTCGGGCATTCATCTATGAAGTCTCAAAACCCGTCGCTTGTGTCCTTTCGGCATTGGGCAACTAGCGATTCTCCGTGGGAATCAAAATACAGCTACGCGCGGGCGGTAAGAGATTTTCGACATATTTTCGTTTCGGGCACGACAGCAGTCACCCCCGAGGGTAATGTAGTCGGCGAGGGCGATGCCTACGCACAAGCCCAGTACATCTTCTCCGTCATTGCGGAGGCCCTTCACGAACTAGAGGCATCCCTGGCAGATGTAGTTCGTACGCGGATGTATGTTGTGGATATCGATTCCCATGCGGAGGCTGTCGGCAAAGCGCATGGTGAGATCTTTGAATCCATCTGCCCTGCTGCAACCATGGTGGGCGTTGCTGGGCTGATCGCACCTGAATTACTGGTTGAAATTGAGGCGGATGCTGTCTTACCTACTCTCCCAGAGTCACAGCTTCCTCAAAACGCACACTGACCAGACTGGAAACCCCCTCCTCCTGCATCGTAACCCCGTAGAGACGATTCGCCATCTCCATGGTCCGCTTGTTGTGGGTGACCAGAATAAACTGCGTCTCCGAAGAGAAACGGTGGATCATCCGCATAAAATGATCTACATTGGCGTCGTCCAGTGGTGCATCTACTTCATCCAGGAAACAGAATGGACTCGGTTTAATCAAATAAATTGCAAACAGAAGAGCTATCGCGGTGAGTGTTTTTTCTCCGCTAGATAATTGTGCGATACTGACGGGACGCTTCCCACTTGGCCTTGCTATGACTGCAATTGGGGATTCTAGAACATCATCCGGCTCCGTCAGGTCAAGTTCGCATTTCGCTTTCTCGCCAAAAAGCTCACGGAAGAGTTTCTGGAAATTTTCCCGAATTAAAATATAGGTATCGAGAAACTGCTTCGATGCCGTGCGATTGATTTCTTTGATGGTCTGTACGAGTATCTTTTCCGCCTCCTCCAGGTCTGAACGCTGCTCCATCATGAATTCCAGTCGCTCATTCTGCTTGTTATATTCTTCGAGCGCTAATGCATTAACATTCCCCATTGACTGCAGCTTGCGCTCGGTCTCCTGAATCTCCTCTCTGAGGATCACATCGTCAACCTCCTCAAACTCTGGTATTCCAGAAAGCTCAAACTGATATTCTTCCCCTGCACGAACCTGCAGATCTTCTCTGCGTGCTTTTACGGCACTGTATTTTATCTGAACATTCGTCTCTTCTTCTTTTGCTTCCTGAAACGACCTCTGTGCTTCACGTACTCGTTCATTGGTCCGCTCCAGTTCAAGACGCAATTCGCGCTCCCGAGAGCTATCCTGCGTATTGATCTCATTCAAATCTTTTCGACAGCTACGTTCTATTTTGAGCTGCCCCGTTAACTCACCGACCTGAACAGACGCATCCTGCTGCATCTGCACCAATGCAGCATGCTCTTCGTCATGCACTTCTGCCTGATTATTCAGACGTAGCTGCCCCTGCTTTATGCGCTGCATATCCCCTTCAAGGCTCTCACACTTGGCCACAGCCTGCACCGCAGCAGTATGGGTATTCAGGTACGCGTTCTGCATTTCTTCCAGCCGCCCCCTGCACGATTGAATTTTTTTATCTGCAGACTTGACGCTCCCTTCTGCCTCAGAGAGCTTTTCATCAATATGGATGAGCTGACCGCCACCCGGCTGCGCCTCCTCTTCTAAGTTAGCGATCTCCTGTGCAATCTCATCCTGCCTGCGTTTGAGCACTGCAAGTTGACCTGATCCCAGTTCACGAATCTGAGTACACTTCTGAGCAGCATGGTCGGCCTCTGAATACAACCGCTCTGCTTCACGGGCCTGAGCAATCACTTCAGCTAAGCCGATTTGATGCTGTTCTTCACGTAGCCCCGCAAGAGTAGATTTTGCATGATCAACCTGTATCTGAAGCTCTGAGCAGGTGTCTTTCGCTGCCCCCAGGCTATCGCGCCGGGATAGATGTGAATAGGTTCCTCCCTCCTCGCTTCCACCTGCGTAAAGAACGCCACGCCCATCGATCCATTCCCCCTGTGGAGTGATATACCGATATGCTTTCCCTCCTTTTTCATTGAGCAAATACCGGGCCCTGTCAAGAGATTCAACGAGTACCACATCCTGAAGCAGAAGCTCGGCAACCGGTCTGTAGACCTCATCACGTAGCGTAACAAACGTCAGTAAGGCACCCGGCGGGTGTTCACTGGAACGTGACAGAAGCGGAATATTCTCCAAGACGATAAAATAGGCACGCCCCATATCTTCTGAGCGCAGTTGCTCAGCGGCCATCTGAGCGACACGTTCCGTCTCTACGACGATGCAGCCTCCATACGGCTCAAGGGCAGCTGCCAGAGCTGCCGTGTATTCAGAAGCACAGGTAATCAGATCGCTCAGCGTGGTAACCTGGATATCCTTTGCTTCTGTCAGTAGATGTCGAACAGCATCGGGGAAAAAATCATAGGTGTTTACTAAGTCTTCTAGGATCTCAACCTCCGCACGCTTGGCAGCAAGTTGTCTCTCCGCTTGCCCCGCTTTGTCTTCTGCATGGGAAATTTCTCTCTCCAGCTCCGCATGTGCAACTTCAGCTTTCTGGCGCACAGCCCGTGCACGATCAAGTTTCCCTTGTGCTTCTTCGAGTGCCTTTGTAGCATCTTCAGCCGCCCTAGAAGCATTTCTGTTTACTTTCTCCTCGGACTTCGATGCATCTTCAAGCCTGTTCTGCTCTTCTTTTAAATGGATAATCCGCCCCTGCAGACGGTCAGAGTGACGCTGGTAGTTGAGCTTTTGCTGATCGAGATTCTTTACCGTTACTTCAAGAGCCTCCTTCTGGAACTCAAACGCCTTCAGTTGTTCACGTACAATATCTCTTTCGGTAGAAGCCTGATTCAGGAGTTGGGCCGTTTCGTCCGCTTCCGAGAGTGCGTCCGAGAGTTCTCTTTCTGTTGATTCCCGCTGCTTTGCCAACACCTCTCGTTCGACGACTGCTGCTTCCCGCTCCACCCTTAATCTGTCAAGGTTCTGTACAATCGTTTGCTGATTTGCCTCCTCCAATCGCAGATCTCCCTCGAGTTTAATGATCCGTTGTTCATGCTCAACAAATGCCTGTCGATTTCTTTGCGCCCTCTTTTCTTCCGCAACAAACCTTGTACGCAACGCTTCGAGCTGCGCTTCGCTGGCACGTACCTGCGCAGTTAGGCCAGCGCAGGTATCTGAAATCTTGGTGATCTCGTCTTCGAAATTCTTCTCTT
Source organism: Bacteroidota bacterium (assembly GCA_026702635.1). GTDB lineage: Bacteria > Bacteroidota > Rhodothermia > Rhodothermales > Bin80 > Bin80. The sequence continues at coordinate 4,003 of JAPPBZ010000220.1, read as the reverse complement.
CCGTCAATAAACGGGAATACTCAAGCTTGAGCAGATTGACCTGAGCTGTATGTAATTCCGCTTTGTAACGCAAATAGCGTTCTGCAATTTTGGCCTGCCGTTTGAGGCTACGAACTCGCTTGGAAATTTCATCGGTCAGATCCCTGACCCGTGCAAGATCCGACTGCATCTGATCTAGTTTACGAAGTGCATCCCCTCTTCGCTTCTTGTATCGCGTGATTCCCGAAGCTTCCTCAAACAGCCGACGACGATCCTGAGTGTTTTCAGATAAGATTTCATCAATCATCTTCAACTCAATGACCGAGTAAGCTCCCGCCCCCATTCCGGTATCGGTGAAGAGATCCGTAATGTCTCGGAGCCGGCACTCCACACCATTGAGCAAATACTCCGCTTCTCCGGATCGGTACAGGCGTCGTCCCAAAATCACCTCCGAGTACTCGAGGGGCAGTACTCCACGAGTATTTGCAATGGTCAGCTGTACTTCCGCAAGCCCGACTGCACGGCGGCTGGTCGTACCGTTGAAAATGACGCTGTCCATTTTACCCGATCGTAGTACACGGGCACGCTGCTCACCGATCACCCAGCGAAGAGCATCTACAATGTTTGATTTTCCACAACCGTTCGGACCGACAATCGCGGTGATTCCAGGATCAAAATGTAAATCCGTTACAGAGACAAAACTCTTGAAACCCTGAATGGAAAGCTTCTTCAGATACATGCTTTATTTTCAATGAGAATGGCCGGCATTTTTATACCGGCCATCCCACGGGCTTCAAATATAGGACAAGATCCCCAATGATCCCACGATTAGCGAAAAAATCTTGTCATGCACCCACTCCATCCTCCGCGGCTAGAGGCTCTGTTTCCATCACGATCCCGCTAGCATCAGGTGCCACATCTAACGTCACGATTTGACCTGCCGAAACCCAGCCTGATAGAACCTCTTCTGCCAATTTATTTACGACCTCACGCTGGAGCAGACGCTTGACCGGGCGAGCTCCAAATGCCGGGTCGAACCCTGTCTCCGCCAAATGATCTCTGGCAGCATCCATCAGCCGAAGCGATATGCCATGACTCTCCAACGCCAGTTGTTGAATCCTGGCGAACTGAATCATTACAATCTGGCGAATAGCCTCTTTGTCAAGCGGATTGAACAGAACAATTTCGTCGATGCGATTCAGAAATTCTGGACGCACACTCGCTTTCAGCAGATCCATAATCTCACGCCTGACTTCCTGAGCATTAAACGAGGTCCCGGCCTCAATTCGCTGACGAATCAAGTCACTACCCAGGTTACTTGTCATAATGACAATCGTGTTCTTGAAATCTGTCGTACGCCCTTTGTTATCGGTCAGACAGCCTTCATCTAGGACCTGTAACAGGATATTAAATACCTCGGGGTGCGCCTTTTCGATCTCATCCAACAGCACCACTGCATAAGGACGCCGCCGAACCCGTTCAGTCAATTGCCCCCCCTCTTCGTACCCGACATATCCTGGTGGTGCACCGATCAATCTACTTACGGTATGGCGTTCCTGATACTCACTCATGTCAATACGTATCAGCGCTTGCTCATTATCAAAGAGGAATTCAGCCAAAGCTTTGGCCAGTTCGGTCTTGCCAATCCCGGTGGAGCCAAGGAAGATAAAGGATCCTATGGGCCGCCCCTGCTCCTGGAGCCCTGCCCGCCCTCTCCGCACGGCGTGGGCAATGGCCTGAATTGCTTCATCTTGACCAACCACGCGACACTTCAACTCATCCTCGGCCCGAAGCAGTTTGGTACGTTCGCTTTCCATCATCCGGGAAACGGGGATCCCTGTCCACTTTGAAACAATCTCGGCAATATCTTCCGCATCCACCTCTTCCTTCAGAAGTGCCCCATTTCCCTGCACTTCCTGGAGTCGGGACTGGGTCTCGTGGATCCAGTTCTCCAACTCTGGGATCGTACCATGGCGAATTTTTGCTACTTCTTCATATTTACCTGCACGAACGAGTGCTTCATCTCTAATGCGCAGTTCTTCGATCTTTTCTTTTGCTTCCCGGATGTCCGAGATGAGTTTCTTCTCTTCGTCCCACCGTGCACGCAGACTACCCCTTTCTTCCGTCAGATTCGCAAGTTGCTCCTCAAGTGAAGCAAGTTTCTCCTTGTCCTTTTCGCGCTTGAGTGCTTCGCGTTCAATTTCCAGTTGCCTGATCTGACGCTCCAGCGTATCCAACTCTTCGGGAACGGAGTCAATCTCCGTTCGCAGACGCGCCATCGCTTCGTCAACCAAATCAATCGCTTTGTCCGGCAAATGGCGATCTCCGATATACCGGTTACTTAGTTGAACGGCAGAAATAATTGCCTCATCGTTGATGCGCACCCCATGATGCACTTCGTAGCGCTCGCGGATACCGCGCAGGATAGAAATGGCATCATCCAGTTGGGGCTCACTCACCATCACCGTCTGAAATCTACGCTCCAGTGCTTTGTCTTTCTCGAAATACTTTCGATACTCATCCAATGTCGTTGCACCGATAGCACGTAAATCGCCCCGTGCCAATGCTGGCTTCAGGATATTCGCCGCATCCATCGCACCTTCCGCCGCCCCGGCCCCTACCAGCGTATGGATTTCATCAATGAAAAGCAGGATCTCTCCGCTAGCGTCCGTGACCTCCTTGACCACGGCTTTCAGCCGATCTTCAAACTCGCCGCGATACTTGGCACCTGCAATCAGCGCACCCATGTCCAGTGCATGTAACCGTCTGGATTTTAATCCTTCGGGAACGTCTCCCTGTACAATTCGGATCGCAATCCCCTCTGCAATTGCCGTCTTCCCTACCCCTGCTTCTCCAATCAGGATGGGATTATTTTTTGTCCGCCGTGACAAGATCTGCAGTACACGCCGGATCTCTTCATCACGCCCAATCACGGGGTCAATTTTACCAATCTCTGCTAATTCGTTGAGATTCCTTGTGAAGCGTTCGAGAGCCCGGTAGCTATCTTCAGCATGCTGATCTGTCACGCGCCGGTTCCCACGAACGCTCTTGAGTACTCCTAGGATTGACTTTTTAGTAATCCCCCGACGGGCCATCGCCTGACTTACGGAGCCATCGGTTGCGACCAAGGCAATCAGTAGATGTTCACTGCTTACAAAATCATCTTTTAATCATTTGGATTCTTTGAGGGCCTGATCAAACATCTGCTTCGTCCCACCGGTCAGGTAACCTCCTTCAACCGATGATCCTGTGACCACCGGCAGGTTTGCAAGCAGCTGATCCACCTCACCTTCCAGCCCTTGAAGATCTGCCCCCAGTCGCTGCATGATGGTGAATCCAATGCTGTTGGGATCTGTCAAAAATGCTTTCAACAGATGGGTTGAATCCAGCCCCTGATGGTTATTGCCTGCGGCAATTTCCAGTGCCTTCTGAACGGTTTCACGCGCTTTGACTGTATAGTTATTTAGATTCATTGTGTTGTATGTCGTTTTGTCAGTATGTTTTCTTACGTACACAAGAATCCAAAAGTATTCCACAGCTCAGAATAGTGACAACTTGTCCTATCTGACCTTAAGTGCTGAACAGACGACTGACAATTACAGGGGAATTCGGCATGAATAACGCGTCCCGCTGCCAATTTCTGGAAAATCTAGTCGGCATCCATCTCCGATCATGCAAGACTTAATCTCCCCAGTCTCAGGAGAAATCAGTACATCTCCCGAAATGAGAAACGTACACGTCAATTCTCTCTACCAAAATCTGCCGGGATACAGCGCGGCACAAAATAGAGGGCTTATACAAATTTCATCTTGCTCACGCGCCTGGAACTTATTAAGTGATATTAATGTCTCAGCACTTCAACCATGGTGAGTACCCTCGTTATGGGTAATGATTACTGCAATGCGAACCCACCGACTATTTCCTGTAGTACTTAGCCTGAGTCTGCTACTCAGTGCTGTAGGACCTTTGTTACAGATAGACTGCTCCCGAGGTGACCAACACTCGCAAACTCCTACGGATCATC
>JAPPBZ010000235.1 GCA_026702635.1 Bacteroidota bacterium | reverse complement strand
CCTCGACTTCGGGAGATGGAGCCTTTGAGGGACGAGACTACAAAACCGGAGAACTCAAATGGACCGGCTCAGCCGTTGATTTGATATTCGGCTCAAACTCACAACTGCGTGCTATTGCGGAGACGTTTGCCTGTGATGATGCCGATGATCTCTTTATACAGACATTTGCGAGCACTTGGGCAAAGGTCATGAATCTTGACCGCTTTGACCTTCCGTAGTTGAGAGAGATGTAGAAGTGGACAGTAGAAACCTCAATAAAAAAGTCCACTACATTGTCTTTAATACATACAGAAAAATGATACCCATTCCGATCGACACAACAAGGCCATGGACGAGCAGAAGGCCGCACTGCTTGACCAGCGTCCGCAGGCGTCCTTGACGGTAAACACGCCTAAGAGACCAATACAGGTGGCACACCATGCCAAGTATCGCCACATCTAGAAAAATATCAAGGCCCAGCAACGCGTCAAGGCCCAGGCCAACGGCAAACATGAGGAATCCAGCCGCATACGCGTGCAGGGTGAAAATCAAGTGAGGCACGTAGAAAGGTTCATGTTTACGATAAAAAAGTCGCAGCACGCCGGCAAATACCGGCATCACAATAAAATAGACCCACGGTAACCGTCTGGAGAACCTATCCCTCACCCACCCGGGGTCTTCTTGCAGAGGTCGAATGAATTCTCTGAACCAATTGTCGCCATCATCCATTTCGATAGATACCGGACTGTCGTCACTAGCTTGAACAGTTGTCGTATCGGTAGCCGTTGAATCCGAACTGCCAATCTCGACTAGGCTGTCATTGGAATCAGGAATTACAGCCAGCAGCAAAAACGCCACAAAGCTGATAAAAAGATATAACCGCAGTGGACACACATCAAGGGCGCGTTTACCATCCAGGTAGTGTCTGGTAAGTAACCCCGGACGCCGTATCAATATGAACAATGTTTGCAAAACCCGGGAATCGAAGGCAAACATGCTTAGCAGTGTTTCGGCTACAATAGCACGCACCGGAATATTTAGTGTCCCGGACCGCTGTCCACAGGAAGCACAATAGTCCTCTACGTTTGAAGACTCGCAATTGGGACACACCACACCCGACGGCGGCTCGTCGGCGGAGTCTGTCAGATTATGAGTGTCGTGTTGGCTATCTGACATTCTCTAGACGACTGGCTGGATCCGTGAGACGCTCGCCAAAATAAAGGCACCAATCAATGTCCCACACGATTCTGCATGCTTGAAAAGGTGCATGACCCTTCCGCTGTCTAACGACAACTAAGTAATGAAGCCGGTGTCATCTAAGAAAATACGTTACGGGAATTAAAAATTTCACCACCGAAAGTTCGCCTGCATTGAGGCACAACATCGAAGCCGAGATGCAGGCACTGAGCCCTATAATTTTTGACCATGTCTATCTGCCGAACATGGGCCCACAGCAGGTTGGTTTAATGAACATCGTTCCCAAGGATTTGCTTTTATTCCGTTGATTGTTGTCGATCTCCGAATGAGAGCCAGAAGACTGAGAGAAAGTGTAATTCGGTGCCGCTACTGCTTATCTTTGTCGTTTAATCCTTCTTCATAGAGATTGCTGTACTTGTATGTCTGAATTCTGCCATTTGCACTGCCATACCTCCTACTCCTTGCTGGATGGAGCTGCACGGATTGACTCTCTCGTAGCGCAGGCAAAAAAACTTGGTATGAATGCTTTGGGCATTACCGATCATGGCAATCTTTATGGTGTACCAGAATTTCACTCGATCGCCAAACGCAATGGAATCCGACCTGTGATAGGTTGCGAGTTTTATCTCTGCACAAGTCCTATGAAGGAACGGACGGACCGGGTACGATATCATCAGGTCCTGTGGGCCAAGAACGAGGTGGGATATCGAAACCTGATCAAGCTGTCCTCTCTGTCATTTTTGGATGGGTTTTATTTCAAACCCCGCATTGATTTTGATCTTCTTACAAAATATCGGGAAGGTCTCGTTGCAACGACCTGCTGCCTCCAGGGGCAAATCCCCCAGGCGATCCTCAACGGCAACCTAGACCAAGCACGCGAATTGCTCAAAAAGTACCTGGATCTGTTTGGCACTGATGATTACTATGTCGAGATCCAAAACCACGGTATTAGGGAGCAGGCCTTGGTCAATGAGACGCTCCTGAAATGGGCCACTGAATTCAACCTGAATGTGGTCGCGACCAACGATGTCCACTATGTCATGAAGGAGGATGCTTTCGCACAGGACATCCTCCTCTGCCTTCAGACAGGAAAGGATTTCGATGATCCGCAGCGCCTTCGTTTTGACAAGAAAGAGTTCTATCTGAAGTCTGCAGACGAAATGCGTGCCAGTCTAGGGAAGAAACCAGACACTGCCGTTTGGATGGAAAATAGCCTGGCGATAGCAGAGAAATGCCAGTTCGATCTGCCTATGGGAAAGCTTCTGATGCCACACTTCCAGATCCCCGATGAATTTGGAGATAACGCAGACAAATATCTGGAACATATGGTGTTTGAGCGGGGCAGAAAGCGGTACCCGGAGTTCTCAGATTCCGTGCAGGCCCGCCTGCGCAACGAGCTGGGCATCATTCGCGAAATGGGATACGCTGGCTACTTTCTGATCGTGCAGGATTTTACCACTGCCGCTCGTGAAATGGGTGTGTCCGTCGGTCCCGGGCGAGGCTCGGCAGCTGGCAGTGCGGTAGCATACTGCCTTGGAATTACGAACGTAGATCCTCTCAAATATGATCTACTCTTCGAACGCTTTCTGAATCCAGAGCGCATTTCCATGCCAGATATTGATATTGATTTTGACGACCACGGGCGAGCAAAGGTGATTGATTACGTGATCAAAAAATATGGACAATTAAATGTCAGCCAGATCGTCACTTTCGGCACTATGGGGGCGCGCACGGTTATTCGGGATGTGGCACGGGTTCTCAGGATCCCACTCCAAGAAGCGGATAAACTTGCCAAATCCATCCCGTTTGGAACCAGTCTGGAGGAGGCATTGAAGTCCGTCCCGGAACTAAGAGAATTGCCAAAATCCGACCGAAAGGATCTCAAGACCCTAATAAAGGCCTCACGGGTTCTAGAAGGATGCGCAAGACACACCGGAGTTCATGCTGCCGGAGTCATTATTGCACCCGGTACAGTCAGTGATTACATCCCCGTTGCCACCACAAAAAACAAGGAAGAGCAGGTTCTGACAACCCAGTACTCGGGAGATTGGGTTGAGGATTTCGGCTTGCTCAAGATGGACTTTCTGGGACTTTCAACCCTGACCATCATCAACGACACCTGTAAAATTATCCGAGATCGTACCGGTAATGCACCCGATATGGACGCACTGCCGCTGGACGATGCCCATACATTTGAACTCTTTCAACGGGCAGATACAAACGGTATTTTTCAGTTTGAATCAGACGGTATGCGCAAGTGGCTCGAGCAGTTGAAGCCTACGTCGCTGGATGATTTAATTGCCATGAATGCACTCTACCGGCCGGGACCAATGGACTTAATTCCGAGCTATATCAAGCGCAAACATGGTGACGAGCCAATCAAATACCCGCATGAGATCCTCGAACCAGTATTGAAGTCTACCTATGGACTCCCCGTATTTCAGGAACAAGTCATGCAAATGGCACAGGTCATGGGAGGCTATTCGCTTGGCGCAGCAGATATCTTACGTCGGGCAATGGGGAAGAAGAAAAAATCCGTAATGAGCGCCCAGCGCAGTCGGTTCGTAGAGGGGGCAAAAGAACGCGGGATCTCCGAAACAACTGCGGAAGAAGTCTTTGACATGATGGATAAATTTGCGGGTTACGGATTCAATAAATGTGTCGAAGAATCCACCCTCATCATGGATGCATGCACAGGTACACAGATTACTGTTCGTCAACTCCATGAAGAAGGCTGGGAGGGATTTCAGGTCTACGCACTCGCGCAAGATGGTGTCCTGGTTCCCCGCAATGTAGAGGCTGTTCACTATAACGGATTCAAGCAGGTTTTTGAGCTGGTGACGCAAAATGGACGACGCATTCGTACAACCTCTACGCACCGGTTCCGCATACAAGGAGACTGGCAGCACCTGGGAAATCTTCGCGCGGGGGATCAGATCGCAACGATCGAACCCGAATTTTCGCCGGTTCCCGCTCATTATGGCGAAGAGAGTACCTGCGTGATTGATACCGGTGTGAAAGTCATCTGGGACAACATCGTAGAAATCATCCCGGCAGGTCACGCACATACGTACGATCTTACTGTAGAGGAAGACCATAACTATATTGCGAATGGCTTTGTGGTACATAACAGCCATAGTGTTGCCTATTCACTTATCGCGTACCAGACTGCATATCTGAAAACGCATCACAAGGCTGAATTCATGGCCGCGGTCCTGTCGCACGCCTCTGGCGATTCAAAAAGATTCATCTCAATGCTGGATGAGGCACGGCGCCTACGCCTGCAACCTCAGCCCCCATCCGTGACACACAGCAGGGAGGATTTTTCCGTTGATGAGAAGGGAAAGATTCACTTTGGACTATCCTCTGTCAAGGGGGTAGCCCGAACCGCAGTTGACCATATCGTGGAAAGCCGGGACAAAGAGGGACCGGCAAAAAGTCTCTTCCAGTTTGTGAAGCGCTTGGACCCGCATATCCTCAACAAAAAGTCGCTGGAGTCTCTAGCACGTGTGGGAGCCCTGGACCGATTTGGAGAACATCGGGCACAAATCGTTGAGGCTCTGGACCTTGCCATTCATTTTGCGGAACACGCAAGGGAGGATGAGAAGCGGGGGCAAGGCTTTCTGTTTGCAGAAGGCGATTCAACTACCGAGAGACCAGAACCAAGTCTACCCACATGTAAAGAGTGGCCCCACTCCGAAATACTTGCGATGGAGCGGGAGTTGGCTGGCTTTTATATCTCCGGGCATCCGCTGGATGGCTGGGAAATTGAACAGCGCTCCTCTTCTGACTCCGACCTGGCAGGCATTGCCGCGCTTGCTGCCAGGAGCGAAGAAAAGCCATACCGCTCCGTCTGTGGTGTCATTACTCTGGTCAAGCCAAAAAAAACTCGCAAAGGAGATATGATGTCATCCGCGATGCTCGAGGACCGTACGGGACAGGCGGAGCTCGTCTGTTTTCCTTCCGTGCATGCTGAGGTTGAAAAAGATCTCAAGGAGAATGCCCTTGTGATGGCTTCCGGTGAGATTGAAGAGAGTGGTGGATCTCTCAAAATCCTTGTTCGCCGTATTATTCCACTGAGCGCAATCCGCGGTGAACTTCTTGATAATATTGTTATCTCTCCAGACTTCGAGCAGCTAAATGACAAAGATCTGAATGATTTCATTCAGATCTGCAAAAAGAACCCGGGAGAAAAGAAACTTTTCTTTAAGGTCAAGGAAAAGGATCAGGAATTGAAACTCGTCAGCGAGGACACGACCATAGAGGCGAATTCGGACATCATGTTAACCCTGGCATCTACGTTTGGAGCCGACAAGGTTCACCTTGAGTGGAAAGAGAAAAAACACGATGAATAAGCCGACGGTATTATTTGTTTGTACGCATAACTCGTCCCGCTCGCAAATGGCAGAAGGTTTGCTGAAACACCTTTATGGCGATCACTATGAAGTGTACAGTGCGGGGACGGAACCGAGAGATGTGAGCCCATTCGCAGTCCGTGCCATGGATGAAATCGGGATTGACATCCAGAGCCAAACCTCCAAAAACGTCCGTGAATTCCTGTCAATGAACCTGGACACTGTTGTGACCGTGTGTGATTCTGCGCGTGAAGCCTGTCCATTCGTTCCTGCCAGAAGTAATATTCATCGCCGTTTTGAGGACCCCCGTGCAACCAGTGGCTCAGATGCTGAAAAGCTCGCAGCCTTTCGGCGTGTGCAACAGCAAATACATCTCTGGATTGAGAACTACTTTCGTCCACCTCCGTCATGAGGCCCCGCCTCACCGATGATGGAATCCGCCCGGAACTGGATTTACACGGCTGTACAGTAAACGAAGCGCTACACCTTGCCCGCCAGCTAATCATTGAATCTGTACGCCGCGGCCGGGACTCGGTGCGATTGATTCACGGAATGTCTACTTCAACTCCTGGCAAGCGCACGATCAAATCTGCACTCACCGAGTTGATTGAGAATAGGGAACTTGCACTGCATGTGAGCAGCGCGTTCAAGTCTGAAGGTCATATGATTGTTGCCTTACGAAGAAGGGGAAACCGTCACATCCCCGGACGTATGACCTTGCGTAATATCAGCCATTCATGAGACCATTAATTGGTATAACGACGTCTTTTGAAGACGAACAGTACCAGCTTGATCATACCTACGTAAGTGCGGTCAGGGCCGCTCAGGGGCAACCGATGCTTCTTCCACTGGTGAATTCTCCAGTGGAAGCAAAACAACTTTGTGATCCGCTTCAAGGACTAATCATCCCCGGTGGCCCCGGTATCACCATCAATATGATTGGAACCCTCCCCGCACAATTGGATCCCGTCAACCCGAAGCGGTGGAAGTCTGACAACCTGATTCTGGATGTGGCAATTGAACGGAATCTGCCTATCCTTGGAATTTGCTATGGTATGCAACTGCTTTCTGTCCGGGCCGGGGGGACGCTTTATGCAGACGTCGAAAAGCAGGTCACCGGTACATGCGTGCACAGTGAAAAACGAGGAGCCGCTGACCACCCGATGAAAATTCTCCCAAACAGCCACTTGGCGAAGATCTGGGATTCGGAAGTTAACGTTGTGAATTCCCGCCATTTCCAGGCCGTATGTGATCCAGGAACCGGCTATATTGTGAGCGCTCAGAGCCCAGATGGCACCATTGAAGCCATCGAACGCAAAGACGGTATCCATATTGGTGTACAATTTCATCCGGAACGGATGAGAGTGTACTCCTTATTCCGTAACCTTGTACGACAGGCCCTGGAATACGAACATGCTGCGTGAAGAATTACAGTCACTTGACACAGGACCCCGTCAACTTCGCTCCTTTGGGATCACGCTTGGGATTGCGTTCCTGATCGTTGCCGGTGTACTCTACTGGCGTGATATTCCGGGAGTGGTGGTCGTTGCGGGGATTGGCAGTCTGCTCTTGGTTACCGGGCTGATTGCCCCAGGATTATTGCGACCACTCTACAAACCATGGATGGCGCTGGCACTGGTTCTAGGTTTCATCATGACGCGGGTTATACTGACTGTAATCTTCGTATTCCTATTCATCCCGATTGGCTTACTGATGAAATTCTTCGGGAAGGATCCGCTCCGGCGCAAACTCGACCCGGACGCGAAAACCTACTGGATCTCCAAAGAATACGATGCCGAGGCACCCGAGCGCCTTGAGCGCTACTACTGATTCTGCCGCACTGAAATCCCCGCCCTGTTAAAAACCCCACTCCCGGGCCAACCGGCCTCTGATGCCAAAAGCACCCACACTGCGTGGCAGTGAATCCTACTTGATTCAGGACTTACTGGAGTATTCGTTCTGACTGCCTCCGGCATTCAACCCTCAAGAATTTCCCCCTTCTCAAGAGAAATCAGGTACTGACTCTTCTTTCGGTACTCCTCCTGTAGTTCGAGTTGGGCCTCACTACCTTCTTCGGCGGTTGTTATCCCGGACATCAATTCTTTCATCTCTCCTTTGATCAACTTTCTCTTGACTCGCCGCATACAATCCTTCGCAATACGCTTTGGATTTTGATTCAGTTTGGGGACCTCGATCTTTCTCTCTTCCCATTTCTTGGAAATCTCATGCTGACGTATCAGGAGGCCGGCGGCCAATTGCCGGCCGAGTGCACTGAGTTGAAGCTGCCCAACGTCGATCGAATCCAGTTTGTCGGACTCCCCAGTGTGTTCATGGTAAAGAGCAACCAGCGCCCCTACGAGTTCCCGGGAGGGACCTTCCTGAAACTCCTCAAGGCCCATATTCCCTAGGATATATTCAATCATGGGAGCCCCCTCCTCAAGCATCAACTCCAGGAGTTTTCTCTCCGGCTCGGGCATTGTATCCACTG